>JAJSAE010000100.1 GCA_024281315.1 archaeon
AGAGTCCCTTCCTGAAGAAGATGAAAGAACTTAGAAGGGAAGAGGGGGAGGAGAGTGCCGTCCCCTCTGCTGAGGCATGGAGGCCTGCGGAACCGGAGATTAAAGCGGAGGGAATCGTACCGGAAAAAACTGCCGCAGCTTCGGATGAGAAAAAACTCAGCGCCAGAGATAAGTATCGCAAACTGCCGGTCCTCGTCTCCAAAGTCAAACCACTCCTCATAATCGCAAGGCAGAACAACATCAATGTAAAGAAGGGAAAGGAACTCATAGACAGGGCTGTGGCCGCAGGCAGAAATCGGCAGATAGACGAGGCCATAAACTACATCACCGAAAGCAGGAAACTGCTTGAGGAATCGCTCGCCATATATGCCAACCACGACCTCAGTGAGATAGAGAAAGACCTGTCCAACCTGAGGGCCCCGGCAGAAGTAAAGGAGAAATTGGCCGGAGTTATCAGGGAGGCAAGAGGTTCTCTGCAGGAAGAGAATTTCGACCGTGCTTTTCAGAGATTGGAGATCGCTCGCAGAATTCTGAAGGATCACAGTGGAGACTTCCAAGAGGCCAGACGCATGCTCACGGAACTGGAGAATACGGTATTGGACGCCGAATACTTCTTCATGGATGTTTCAAGAGCGAAGGAACTGCTTGAGAATGCGAAGGAGTCTGCGGAAAAGGGCGACTGGAATACGGCAGGCATCTTCGCTAGAGAAGGGCTCGAACTGATGGATACCATTCTTCCCGAGATGATTAAAAAGGAGATGAAGAAGGCGAGAAATATCCTTCTTGAAGCAAAGATGCAGGGAAGGGACATATCAAAGGGCATAAGCATACTGAAACATGCTAGTATAGCCAGCAAGAGCGGGAATCATGGAGATGCGCTGAAATACATAAAACTTTTCAAGGCCGAGATGAAGCGTTGAATCGGCTAATCCTCGTCAAGAAGTTCCAGTTCTCTTTCTAATATGGATAACTCCTGCTTGGAAAGGGTATCCGGGCTGACCGAGGTTACAAGTATGGAATCGCTCTCGGATATTCCGTCCACAAGCCTTCTGATGAACTGAGCTACCGCATCAAAACTGTTGTTGCTGATGAGATACTGGATATCATCCAGAACTATGATGGATCTGTCGTTCTTCTCCAGCATGTCCTCAATAAGATACATCACCATTTCTAGCCCCGGCTCCACGGTCTTCTCCTTTATGCTTTCCCTGTCGGTGAGCCAGACCAGTCTGGCATCGGCCATGTTGTACTTTCTCCGGAGTTTTCCCGGATTTGTTCTCGTTATATTAAGGCCGCTGTATCCTTTATTAAGATAGGAATCGAACATTTTGTGGCAGAGCTCCGGCCTGCTCTCTTCCACAATATAACTGCTTCCGGGAAAGAGTTCCGGCCCTTCGCCCTTCTCTGCCGCCTTCTGCTCCTCTTTTTCTGTGGGACGGCTGGTTTCTTCTTTTCCCAGAACCTCTCGTGCAAGTTCCATGTTTATCTCACGCTTCATGAGTGTTGAAAACGCGGCTATTCTGTTCAGGGCACCTTCCAGTTCCCTTATGTTTTCGCGCACATTCTCAGCGATGTAATTGATTACCTGCGGCCCCATCTTTATCCCGCTCTCCTTCACCTTCTTCTGTAGTATGGCAAGGCGTGTTTCGAGGTCAGGGGGATTTATTTCCACAATTAAGCCTGCTTCGAATCGGGATATGAGCCTATCACTCAGTGTGGGAATTTCTTTAGGGGGGCGGTCGCTTGCCAGAACAATCTGCTTGTCATCATTATATAGGGCGTTGAATGTATGAAAAAGCTCTTCCTGACTCCTCTCCTTCCCTGCCATGAACTGAACATCATCCAGAATAAGAACATCAAGCTGGCGGCACCTGTCTCTGAACTCCACAAGTCTGTTGGTCTCCAGAGCCTGTATCAGTTGATTGGTGAACTCCTCCGTTGTCATGTAGAGTACGCTGAACTCCGGATGTTCTTTCCGTATCTCGTTGCCTATGGCGCTCAAGAGATGAGTTTTTCCAAGACCCGCCCCGCTTGTTATGAAAAGAGGGTTATATGCTCTAAACGGATTCTTTGCCACTGCAATTGCGGCGCCGTGGGCAAAACGGTTGCTGGGTCCGACCACGAAGTTATCGAATGTCAGAGCAGCCCTCAATCCACTGTCCTCCTGTTTCTCAATGGTATCGGTCCGTTTTCCCGCGTGAAGTATCAGGTCATAAACCTGCTCCACCTTTTCCTCCCGATCCTTCTCCTTCTTTTTCTCCCATATTTCGCTCTCTCCGTTGACTCCTGCCCCGCTCTCAATGGCAACCCTAAGGTCTTCCATTTCCGCTTCTGCGGCAAGAGCCATATCCGGCTCCTTCAGCTTCTTTTTTATGGAAATGACCTCTCTTTCGAAACCGGTGGTCTCCATCTCTTCTAAAAATTCCTCGAGAACCTGAAGCTTGCGTATCTTATTCCTGGACTCGGCCACCTCTTTCTCCGCTTCATTTCTGTCCTTACGATATAGTTCTTCCAGTCTCTGGATGTTATAGCCTTTTTCCTTCCACTCCTGAATTTCCTGCCAGAGGGGGTCGGTTTCATCCTCCTCGTTTCCTCCTTCCGCCCATGTGATTGCAGGGGGCTTCTTCTCTTCTGTCTTTCCTCCTTTCATCCTGCTGTGGAGCTGCGAGCCCTTCGGGAAAAGGTCATACATCCCGTCCGTATCTATTTTGGTGTGGAGTTCTATCCTGCATGCAGGGCTGTAGGAGTCCTCCCATATGAATTTTAGCGAACGGCTTCCCATATAACTCTTCTCTCTGTTGTCCTTCGTAAATTCGTAATAGGAAAGAGCGGCAATACCTTCACTAAGAACGATATATCCCGTTGCTCTGGCGTTTTCCCCCTCGAGAATCGTCTTTACATATCCAGTGAAGGAATACTTTCTTAGGTCCGTCAGTATCCTCTTCAATGTGTCGGTTCCGCCTTTGATTGTTCTGATTATCACGCCTTCGGGCACCTTCATTCTGTCACCGTTCTCAGCACTCTCTGCCACAGGTAATGACTTGACATATTAAATGCTTTCAGGTATCTATTAATATCCCCCCTCCTTTTGCATCCCATGAATTCCCGCGGCATAAGGGTTCCGAAAACAGAAGCGGAGGAGGTGAGAAGGGAACTGCTGGCCAGAGGAGTATTTAACAGCGAATGCAGGCCCGTAACAGACGGAGAAGAGGTCCTATTTCCGATTACGGGAAGACAACCTGATATGCCCTACCATCAGGACACATACGATTTCCCCGAGCGAAAGCGAGATCCGTCTTACCCGGAAATTGTGAAGATACCGGCGGAGTTGATGGAATTCCTTCCCTCGTCCTTTGATACAATCGGCGATGTTGGGATTGTGAAAATACCGGGGGAATTGAAGGATTACAGAGAGGAGATATGTCGGGCAATCAGGGAGGCAAACCATCTCCGGGCCGTTGCGGTTGATGCAGGAGTGGAGGGAGAGTTCCGAATACGCTCCGTCGTTCCGTGTTCGGGAGACAGCAATCTGGAAACAATGCACAGGGAGTTCGGCATAAAACTCCTTCTGGACCCGTCGAAGGTCTATTTCTCCCCGAGGCTGGCCGGAGAGAGGCGGAGGGTTGCCTACCTTGTGAGAAAGGGGGAGAAAATATGCGACATGTTCGCCGGTGTGGGGCCGTTCGGAATAATGATTGCGAAGCACTCGGAACCAGAGGTCATCCACGCCTTCGACATAAACCCGGTAGCGGTGGAGTACATGAAGAGGAACATAGAAATGAACAGACTGAAGGATGGGGTAATGGTGCCGCATTTAGAGGATTCCACCACAGGCATGGGCAAGTATGGTAGCTCTGACAGGATAATCATGAACCTTCCCCACACCGCGCACGATTTTCTGGATACGGCAGTGAAGCATATCGCCGAGGGGGGAACAATCCACTACTACGAGATACTGGAAACGGAAAGGCTGGAGGAGAGGCTGGAAGAATTGAACGGGCTAGTCGGTATGAGGAGCGTGGAATACAGGGAGATAAAGACCTACTCCCCCATCATGAGGTTTTACGGGTTCGATGTGAGGTTCTGAGGGAAAATCGGAGTTCATTTATTGTTCAAGATTTTCTACTAAATCGTCTCTTTATCTCCATACTTTCTCATAAAGAGGTTTACGCCCTCAAGCATCAATGAAATTTTTTTTATATCCGAAACCTCCTCCCAATTCCCGTGTGCGGCATCATTACGGATTCCAGCCCATGCAGTAATATCTTTCATGTCCTGTTTTGTTATCAGTCTTTCTTTTTTGAGTTCTTTACCATAGGAATCTATTGATCTTCCCTCCGCTGAGAGATTCTTCTCCTCTACCCAGTTTCTCAGAAATTCTTCCAGAGAGGCTCCAATTATTGTAGCAGCTGCCGCCGGGTGAATTTTTTTTGTTTCTAACATTGTTTGGGCCTGAGACAGGAAATCAGAAACCACGTCTATCTGCGCTTTTCTCTCTATTGAAACATCTTCGAAAAGGCCATTTTCCAGAGAATCGACAAATCCCTCAAGTATTTGTCTTGCGGAAGCATAATAGCTGATGTCGCCATTCATCGAACCAAGTTTTTCAGCAACTTTGGCTATATTTTTGTAAAAAGAACTACTTTCTCCGGCATATATTCTGATTAGTTCCTGCGCTTCAAAAGCACCTCTCCGGTGGTCATTATCCATTCCTTTAAGTATCCTTCTTGCCTGTTTAACTACTTTCTCCGTATCCATTTTCATCCCTCACTGTTTTAATTGTTGCTGTTATACTCTTTGTTCCTTATAAGTTTATTCTCTTTTATAGCAAATACAAAGTGGATTACATTAAAGCAAAAACCCTTATATCTCTCCACCCCCTCCCCTTCTCCATGTCAGACCTTTCCGTTAACATTGTCGGCCCCCGCATGAAGAACCCGCTTATGCTCGCGTCGGGTATTCTGGACGAGACGGGCGAATCCATGCTCATGGCCGTTAAAAAAGGGGCGGGGGCGGTTGTTACCAAGTCCGTTGGGCTGGAAGCAAACGAGGGGCACAGAAATCCCACCGCTTTCGAGATAGGGGACGGCCTCGGCCTTCTGAATGCCATGGGTCTCCCGAATCCTGGCATTAATGACTATGAAAGGGAGGTAAAGATTGCGTTAACGGGAGGCGTGCCTGTAATCGGCAGCGTTTTCGGGAGGGACGGAAAGGATTTTTCATACCTTGCCGGAAAGATGGAAGACTACGGAGCCAGTGCGGTTGAGTTAAATCTCAGCTGCCCTCATGCGAAAGGGGTCGGCATGGACATAGGTGCGGACCCTGAGGAAGTGGGGATTATAGTTTCCGCAGTTTCCTCTGCTGTTTCCATCCCTGTATTTGCGAAACTCACCCCTAATGTTCCCAATATCGCCGATATCGCCCTTTCCGCTGTTAAAGCAGGGGCAGAAGGGGTTGTGGCCATAAATACCCTGAAAGGGATGATAATATCCCCGGAAACCGGTCTCCCCGTGCTGGGAAACCGGCTCGGCGGGCTGTCCGGGCCGGCGATACTGCCGGTAGGTGTCCGCTCTGTGTTCGAGATAAAACAGAGATTCATGAAAGAAGAGGTAAATGCGGTAATAATCGGGGTTGGCGGAATTTCTTCGGCCCACGATGCGCTTCAGTACATCATGGCAGGGGCGGATGCGTTGCAGATTGGCAGTGTCATGCGATGGAAAGGGGCTGCAGTGTTCGGAGAGATTGCTTCCGGCATCTCGGATTTCATGGACAGAGAGGGCTATTCCACAATAAAGGACATGGTGGGTATTGCGCAGGAGGCGAAAAAATGAAGCACTCCGAGGGCCTGAAGGGAACGGATATCGTGGAAATAGAGAAAGTACAGAGAGAAACGCACGATACCGTGAGTCTTTACTTCACCCACCACGACGATGCGAAGACCGGACAGTTTTACATGGTCTGGATTCCCGGGCTTGATGAAGTTCCCATGTCCATATCTGCGATTGAAGAAGACGGCCGCAGGAGCGTAACGGTTAAGGATGTGGGCGAAGCGACACACGCCCTCTGCACCATGAAGGCGGGGGAACAGATAGGTATTCGTGGGCCTTTTGGAAAGGGCTACACGCTGGTGGGAAAGAGGGTTCTTCTCGTGGGGGGCGGCTCTGGAATGGCCTCTCTCATCGTGGCCGCCCGGGAGTATGCGAGGGTCGGCAAGGATGTAACGCTGTGCATCGGCGCGAGGACGAAGGAGGACCTGCTGTTCGGAGAACAGGCCGGAATCAAAGTGGAGGTTTCCACGGATGACGGAAGCGCGGGGTTCCACGGTTTTGTTACGGACCTTGCGGAACGCCTGCTCAATGAAGATGACTACGATATGATAGTTACATGCGGCCCGGAGATAATGATGAAGAAGATGCTGGACATCGCATCAGCCAGAGAGATAAAATATGAGGCCTCCCTTGAAAGGCTGATGAAGTGCGGGATTGGAGTCTGCGATGCCTGCGCTATCGGAGGTTATCGAGTTTGCAAGGGTGGCCCTGTTTTCCCGGATACAATACTGCTTAAAATCGACGAATTCGGGGAGAGGAGAAGGGATGCGGCGGGGCGGGTTGTCAAACTGTGAGCAAAAGCCTTTTATCACTCCCGCGATCATTACCCGTGGAATCGATAAAGAAAAAACCAGACCTCATCCTCGTACGATACGGTGAGCTCGGTCTCAAAAGTTATCCGGTTCGCAAGAAGTTCGAGCGAACACTCAGGAATAGCATAGAGCGGGCCTTCATGGACAACCGCATTGAGGCTACGGTTCGAATGGATACTGGAAGATTTTTCATCGGGGCCAACGAACCGGAAAAAACCATGAAAATCCTCTCCAGAACCTTCGGAATAGTTTCAATAAGCCCAGTATGGACGACATCCTCTAAAATAGAAGATATAACCGCCCTAGCAGGCGACTTGTGGGGTGGGGTGTTGAAGGACGGACAGAGCTTTGCTGTGCGAGCAAGAAGGTCAGGAGGCCATCCGTACACCAGCATGGAGCTTGCGAAGGAGGTTGGTTCTGCAATATGGGGGGCCAATAAAGCCTCGAATCCATCGGTCAATCTTAAAAATCCGGATACGGAATTCTTCGTTGAGGTCAGGGATAAAAAGGCATATCTTTTCAGAGATGTAATGCCCGGGCCCGGCGGTTTCCCCATCGGAACACAGGGGGTGGTTGCTGTCTGTCTCAAAAGCGAGAACGATGCTGCTGCCGCATGGCTGCTTATGAAGCGCGGGTGTTATCTGGATGCCTGCGGCGATGAGCGGTTTATTGAGGCTCTGAAACTATGGGACCCCGGAATGCATGTCATTGATGCAAGTAATACGGAGGAACTGCTGGAAAAGAGCCGTGTGGACGGCCTCGTGACGGGACAAACCATAGAGAATTTTGAGGGGATTGTGCTGGACATACCTGTCTTTTACCCGCTGATAGGAATAGACGATGAGGATATAAAAGAACTGAAAAAAAGGGTTTTTGGCTGATTTAGCGAGCCTTTCGGTCATGCGCTTTCTGGGACGGTCTGACCTTCTCGGCACCTTTTCCCTTGTTTCTGAGCCCCCTCCCGCGCTTTCCTGCGGATGTTAGCCCTCTTCCGGCACGGTTGTTTCTATTGGCTCCTCTGGTAACCCAGTTGATCTTCGGGTCGCTTTTTATTACGGGGTGGTCGGGATCCACTAGGATAACCTCATACCACTTCCTCTTTCCGTCCTGACCGACCCAGTATGAATTCAGAGGCACAAGGTTCGGATACTTCTTTGCCACCCTCTCTTCGGCTATCCTCTGAAGGCTCTTCTTCATGGTAATCTTGCTGATACCCTTTCTCTTGGCCCTGCGCCCCTTGGATATCCTGTGCTTTCTTAGTCCGCCTCTTCTGACCTTTACGCGAACAACCACATAGCCCTGTTTGGCCTTATAGCCCAGGGTTCTTGCTCTATCTATTCTGGTGGGATGCTCTATTCTTGTAACGGTACCCTGCCGCCTCCATACAATCTGGCGCTCCCACTGCAACTGTTTCACATAACTCTTATCCGGCCTCTTCCATGCCTCGCGTACATACGCATACATGCTTCTCGGATTGCTGGTCTTTGTCTTTTCATCCATGCTATCACCTGTTTAAGGATTCACCCTTTCGGGCACATCTCCTGCGGGCCGCAGCCCGCCGGTATCCCCTGCCAAAATAGGATGTTATTTAAAAGTTGCGGGAGGGAACAGTATTTATGTGATGCATAGAAACCTACAAATACCCCCCCTCAATCCTTAATCCATGCGCCAGCCCATTGTCAGTGTGCTCGGTCATGTGGACCACGGAAAGACCTCCATTCTCGACAGAATCAGGGGGACCTCCGTTGTTTCAAGGGAAGCAGGGGCCATAACGCAGCATATAGGCGCAACCGAAGTGCCTCTGGATGCAATCTACGACATCTGCGGCCCTCTTGTGATAGAAAGGAATTTCACTGTCCCTGGCCTCCTGTTCATAGATACCCCCGGCCACCACTCCTTTGCCAGCCTCAGGTCACGCGGAGGTGCGCTGGCGGACCTTGCGGTTCTCGTTATAGATATTACCGAGGGGTTCAAGCCCCAGACAATAGAATCCATTAATGTTCTTAAACGGCATAAAACACCCTTTATCATAGCAGCCAACAAGATAGACCGCATAGACGGCTGGATACCGTACGAGGGGGAGCCGTTTCTTTCCACCCTGAAAAAGCAGAATACGCAGGTTCAGAACAGACTCAATGAACTGCTCTATCGACTGACCGGCCTCTTCTACGAGAGAGGTTTCTCAGCAGACAGGTACGACAGGGTCTCGGATTTCAGGAAAAACCTTGCAATCGTTCCGGTGAGCGCAAAGACAGGGGAGGGGATACCTGACCTCATGCTTATTCTCGTGGGACTCGCCCAGCGATTTCTGGAAGAGAGATTGGAGTCAAACGACGACGCACCCGGCGAAGGGACAGTTATAGAGGTCAAGGACGAGAAAGGGATGGGATCCACCATAGATGCAATAATTTACAGGGGAAGAATGGAAAGAGGAGATACAATAGCGGTTGTGGCTCCGGACGGCGTCAGGACAACGAGAATAAGGGCATTACTCAAACCGAAGGCTATGGATGAGATACGGGACCCGCGGGAGCGATTCGACTCGGTAAAAACGGTGACGGCTGCGGCGGGTATAAAGATATCGGCCCCCAATCTGGACGGCGTTATTGCCGGCTCTCCTCTTTATGTGGTAAGCCCGAAGACAAAAGAGATGCTCACGGAGATGCTTGAGCAGAATCGGGAGATGAGCATAGAAACATCGGAAGAGGGAATTTTGGTGAGGGCGGATGCAATAGGTTCAATAGAGGGAATAGCCTTTGAGGCAAAGGAGATGGACATTCCAATACGGCACGCTGCAGTGAGAAATATAAACAAGAGAGACATAATAGAGGCGGCCTCTCAGGAGAATCCGCTGTACAGAGCAATCTTCGCTTTCAATGTTTCAATCCTCCCGGATGCAAAAGAACTTCTGAAGGAACACGATGTGAGGATAATAGAAGGTAATATCATATACAAACTCATTGAGGATTACCTTGACTGGGCCGAGGAGAAGAAAAATGCCGTTGACAAAGATGTCCGTGCGGAGATGATATTTCCGGGAAAGGTTCTTTTCATGCCCGACCACACATTCAGGATTAATAAGCCTGCCATCGTGGGAATGAGAGTTCTTGCAGGGAGAATAAGGACAGGCCAGCGCCTTATACGGAAAGACGGCAGGGCTGTCGGCCATATAAAGAGCATACGCGCCGGAGAGGAGAGCGTAAAAGAGGCGGTCCAGGGGAGCGAAGTGGCGGTTGCCATAGAAGGAGCCACCGTTGGTCGCCAGATGTCCGAAGGGGATGAGTTATATGTGGATATCCCCGGCGGAGATGCCAAGAAACTCTCGGAGGGAAATTATCTCAATGCAGATGAAATGCAGGTCTTGGAGGAGTTGAAGGCCATAAAGAGAAAAGAGGATAAGTTCTGGGGCATGTAATCATATCCTGCTTCTCTCCGCCACACTCACGCACGCGAGAAAGTCATCCACGGCCCGTCGCATAGACTCAAGGCTTCCTGCCTCAATGGTTGCAATAACGGTTTTTCCTCTGATTTCTGTTCTCACGAAGTTGTCGTCGTCCGGTTTCGTGGAATTGAACACAAGGCCGGCCATATCCTCGCTTTCGTAGTTCAGTTCGACAACGCACCGCATGGTCCGTGATGAGGGCAGAAGTAAAAAAGCTTTGCGCAGTCTTTTTAATCCCCATCCCTTTCACCCCCCATGGAAGAAATACTGCCCGGCATATACGAAAACGCAGGAAGAATATACACGGCCAGTGCGGACCCCGGGTCGTCAGTATACGGAGAACGGACGGTCGAAGAGGATGGAATTGAGTACAGGGAATGGGATCCGAGAAGGAGCAAGATGGCCGCCCTCATACTCAAGGGATTCAGAGAGCCAGTGATAAAGAAAAATTCAAGGATTCTCTATCTCGGTGCGGCCTCCGGGACCACTGTCAGCCATCTCTCCGACATTGCAAGAGAGGGGGTGATTTTTGCGGTGGAGTTCGCTCCCGACCCGTTCACATCCCTGATAAATCTGGCCGCAAGGAGAAAGAATATTATTCCGATCATGGGGGACGCACGCCATCTGGAAAGATACAGCCCCCTCCTGTCTTCTGTGGGCCTTCTCTATCAGGATGTTGCCCAGAGGGACCAGAGCGATATTTTTCTCAAAAATGCCGGATTGGTTAAAGGAAAGGGAATATTGATGTTGAAATGCAGGAGCGTGGATGTATCGGCACATCCGAAAAAGGTGGCGGAAACTGAGGCCGCGTACCTGCGAAAGAACGGAATCCGGATACGGGAACTCATAGACCTCTCACCCCTTGAAAAGGACCATTACGCCGTTATAATCGATATTCTGTGAGGTGAAGCATGGAGTGTGTCTATGTATTCGCATTCCGCAACGGACAACTTCTTCTGGTAAAAAATAGAAAAAGAGGCTGGGAAGCTCCGGGTGGGAAGATAGAGCCGGGAGAAACACCCGAAGAGGCAGCTATGAGGGAATTTAAAGAGGAAACGGGAAGAGGGCTGAAAATACTCTGCTATGAGTTTTTTAACGGCGGGCATGTATTCTATGGAATTGCCGGCGAAGTGGAAGGAAAGGTATTGGACGAGGCGATAGAGGCCGCTGAGTTTTTCGAGAAGCTCCCCTGCCAGCTTGCCTTTTCAGAGGAAGAGTATGAAGAACTGATAAGCAGGGGTCGGGAGTGCTTGAGTGGAGTCAGGGGAAACGATTAAATCCTACCTCATAATTGCCGCCATGATACCATGAAGATAAGTCCGTCGCATCTCTTTTCGGAGAGAGCAAAGGGAATGAAGGCTTCGGAGATCAGGGAACTTCTTAAACTCACGGAAATGCCGGATATAATATCGTTTGCAGGGGGGCTCCCGAGTCCTGCTGCCTTTCCGGTGGATGCCGTTGAAAAGATTGTGGCCGAGCTAATGGAGGAAAAAGGGGGCTATGTTCTCCAGTACGGAACCACGGAAGGGGTTACCGCCCTGAGAAAAGCTCTGCTGGCACGGCTCCGGGAAACACAGGGTTTCGAGGCATCCATGGAGAACATTATAATAACCGCCGGCTCCCAGCAGTCTCTGGACCTTGTTGGAAAGGTGTTTTTGGACCCCGGTGATAATGTAATCGTGGGGGCCCCCACATACCTTGCAGCCACAAACGCTTTTCGGCTCTTTCAGGCCAATATGGAGTCTGTGCCAATAGAAGAAAACGGAATGGATATGGATTATCTGGAGGAAAAGATAAGGCAGATAGAAAGACACAGCAAGTCGATAAAATTCATATATGTCATCCCGACATTCCAGAATCCCATGGGCGTGAGCCTGTCCGTTGAAGGGAGAAAAAGACTCCTAAATATTGCCCGGGAGCACGATCTTCTCATTCTGGAGGACGACCCATACAGCGAACTGAGGTACGAGGGGGAAAAACTGCCGTCAATAAAGAGCATGGATGAGGATGGACGTGTGGTTTACATGGGAACCATATCGAAGGTTCTGGCACCCGGCCTCAGGATTGCGTGGGTGGTTGGAGAGGTTGACATCATAAATAAGATGATTCTGGCGAAACAGCCGACCGACCTCTGCACCAATACGCTGGGCCAGCACATTGCGGCCAAGTACATCGCCGAGGGCTATATAGACCCCCACATCGAGAAGATAAGGAAGATGTATCTCGAGAAGAGAGACCTCATGCTGAAGGCCCTGAAGGAAAAGATGCCAGAAGGTGTTACATGGACAAACCCGGAAGGAGGGATGTTCATATGGCTTACTCTTCCCGAGGGTATGAACGCCCGTTCCACCCTTGAAAAGGCCATAACCGAGAAGGTGGCCTATGTGGTTGGCGACGCATTCTTCCCTGACGGGACGGGAAAAAACACGCTGAGATTGAACTTCACGAATGCGGATAACGAGAAGATAGACGAAGGAATAGGGAGACTAGCCGCTGTTTTCAGGAGAGAAATGGCGGATAAGGGGTTGGAAAATATTTAATGCGCCTCTTTCTCACCTTCCAGTTTTTTCATGGAAAAAATCCTGCAAACAGGAGCATGAGGAGAACAGCGGTTCCTGTAAAAATTAATCTTATAGCGACCATATCTATCATAGCCTCTACCTCAAAACCAAACATGGAGATAATCTCTCACATATGAGTTCCTAGCACCTGAGAATACCCTATCTTAATGGCCTAAGCACGATAAGATTATATATAGCCGACATTTTCCCATCACTATCCCACACAGAACAATGGCCGGGGTGGGGTAGTGGTATCCTATGGGACTGTGGATCCTTCGACCCGGGTTCAATTCCCGGTCCCGGCCCCATGTTCCTTTATTCAAATTCTTTCGTGCAATTCCCGTTTTCCAAAAAAAGTTAGGTTTTTCACGGCGATTGGTGAGTTTGAAAAAATAAAAAAAAAGGGGGGGAGGTAATCTTGATGTATGAGGAATCAGAGTGCATCCCGTACTCTTATTTCCTGAGGTATTTCTCCGTGAAGGCCACAGTTTCGACCATTTTTGTCTCCGCTTCTTCGATCTCTCTGGCCTTGTCCATTGCGTATGTCATGCGGTCGTAGAGGTAGTTACGGAGGGCAACATGTATGATGGCGGTTTTGCTGGGGGAATCATCCATTTCCACGAGAAATTCCATCCATCTCATGTATTTTCTCGGAAGGCGAATGGTTATCTTCTCGGTTTCTTCCATGTCACATCTCCTGTACCTTTGTTGTACCTTCTTTGACCGGCAAATGAGGTATAACAGCATCCTATTTAAAGGTTTCCTTTGATGTGCTCTGTTGCATAACTCCATTCTGAGTTAGAGACTGCGCTTATTCACCTTCCCTATTTCTACCCCATCGTTTTTTTAACCGTGTGAAACCTCTTGTTTTTCACAGTTTTAGCATCATATTGTATATCAGAAACTTCC
>JAJSAE010000007.1 GCA_024281315.1 archaeon
CCATTCCAACGCGCGCTGAGGCGGAAGCTCGGCGCGCCGAAGCAGCCGAGGCCGAGGTGGCTCGCCTGCGCGCTTTGCTCGCCCAGGCAGGCATTGATTCCGGCAGCGCGGGACTTTCTTCTTGACACTGGGCCGTTTCGCAGTATAATAAAACCGCAATTCTGACGTGCCCCCGTGGTGGAATTGGTATACACGGCAGGTTGAGGGCCTGTGCCCATTTTGGGCGTGTCCGTTCGAGTCGGACCGGGGGCACCTGAGCGAGAAATCGACATCATCTTTCTAAGCCGAAAAAATCATAAAGAAACCTATACACAGGAGTACTTACGGGCATACGGCGTTGAACCTCCGTCCGTGCCGGACAGCTTCGGCGACATCATCCAGAGGATAAGGAGCATGAGGGAGATGCACGCGGCCGTGGAACTCATGAACTCCCTGAAAAGAGGGGATATTATGCTTATGGACGGTGCGCTAAAAGCGGACATAGACACGCCTGACGAATTCTATAAAAAACTGGAGGACATGGTCGCGGACAGCGAGATAATCCTGCTGGGGATAAGCAAGAAATCCTCCCTGTCTCTTGGCCACCTACCTCTGACCGCCGTCCTTAAGAAGAAGGGTATGGAACTCTTTCCCTATGAGGAATGGTTCTGCCCGCTTTACGAGTCAATCCGGCCGGACCACCAGCTGGGGGGCATTTATCTGGCAAGGCTGGAAGGGCTGTCTGACTATGTGTTCAGAGTGGACGCATATCCCGAAGATACGCCCTCCGTGGACCCCGCAGTATTCTCCCTTCTTTCCCTCTACTCAAAGGACCCCGCATATCTCGGCTATCCCTTTCCGCTGGCCCAGGTTCACAATGCGTCCATCATACGCAGAAGTGACGCGGAAGCGCTGGCATATCGCATAGAAGAAAGTGCGGTTTCCGGCGGGATTAAACCTGCCGATTGGGCGGGTATGTTCATGAACTTTCACGATGTGCTGGATAGAGGTTTATAAGGAGGAATAATATGGGCGAATGGATAGGAAGGATTACGGGAAAAGGGATCAGAGAACTGAGATTCAGGACGGAACCGGAAGCAGATGTCAATGTCGGAGAAATCCTTGTGGTGGAGGGAAACGAGCGAAAACTCTTCATAAGAGTGACGGATCTCATTTACGGCGCCGAGGCCTCGGACGAATCATGGCCAGAGCGGACAGCAGGAAACATGATAAGGCAGGATAAAAGAGGGGAAGAATTCCCTATACATGACAGAGACAAGAGACTGTACACCGTGGGAATCGCAACGCCCCTTGGATTTGATGCCTCTGGAGAGTTCAAGAAGGCAAAGACCATACCCCTGCACTTTTCAAGGGTCAGAAGGATCTCGGAGGAGGAATTCGATTTCTTGGGAAAATTTACGGGAGACCTGCATGTGGGCAGTCTTCGGAGCGGAGAGAAAATCATTGAGGGCCTTGATGTGGGTATAGAAGGAAAGGACACCCCGTCTCATGTGGGCGTATTCGCTACCACAGGCATGGGAAAGAGCAACCTGATGAAGGTTCTGGCCGCATCGGTTATGAGACATGGCGGGTACGGAATGCTTATACTCGATCCTCACGGAGAGTACTACGATGGAGGAGGAGAAGGGGGACGGCTTGGTCTGAAAGACCTGAAGATATCGGAGGAAAGGCTGACGGTTTACAGTTCAAGGCCTCTCAACGGAGATTACAACAGGATTGTACTCTCATCCTCAGAGATTGATTACAGGGATGTGATGAACATCTATGAGTTCTCGCAGGCCCAGAAGGATGCCTTGGTCTCCACAAAACGGGTTTACCATGATGACTGGATTGTGCAAATTAACGCCAGAAGTAGCAGAGATATATACGAGGACCTCAACCGCGAAACATTCGAGTCCACGATTTCCGTTATAAAAAGGAGATTGAGAAGCCTCTTCTCATCCGGCATAATCACATCGGACAGGGGGCAGTCCATAACCGCCAGAATAATCAGAGACCTGATGGACAGGAAAGTGGTCCTTGTGGATACCTCCAACATGTTCGAGGCAGAGGAACTGCTGGTCAGCACCGTTATTACAAGGGCGGTGTTCCAGCACAACAAGGAGGCCTACGGGAATGCAGAGAGCTTTGCGGAGGTCCCGCCCATGCTCCTTGCGCTGGAAGAGGCCCAGCGAGTTCTTGGGATGTCAAAGGGGAACATATTCTCGCAGATTGCCAGAGAGGGAAGGAAGTTTAGAACCGGCCTGTGTGCCGTTAGCCAGCAGCCAAAACTGATCAGCAACGAGGTCATCTCGCAGTTCAATACCCTCTTTATAATGGGGCTGGCAGACCGGAGAGACAGGGAAATACTGAAAGATTCCGCAAGGCAGGATATTGGTCAGCTGGATAACGAGATTCAGATGCTCATGCCGGGCGAAGGGCTGATAACATCCCCCAAATCCCCCTTCGCACTGCCCGTTAAAATATACCTATTTGAGGAAATGGTTACGGAGTGGAACGAGGAGTACAGACCGGCCGAGGGCGTGAAGAGGACGGCCCCCGATGAGGGCTTCTTCTGAACACTACACCGCTAAATCCCTCCCAATCCCTTACCGCTCCCCTCTCCCACAGGACAACTCTTATAAACCCCCTGCATATTGGGGTGAAAGTTAAGGTGATAGAATGACCGAGTTTAAGGTTGTTATCAATGATCCTAAGGCAGGAAAGTCCTATAACCGGACTGTCGGTGGAAATCAGGCCAACGCACTGATTGGGAAGAAGATAAAGGACGAGGTGGACGGTCTGATGGTTGGCCTTCAGGGCTTCAAACTGGAGATAACCGGAGGCAGCGACAAGGACGGGACGTCCATGAGGCCCGACCTTCCCGGCCCGCGGAGAAAGAAGATTCTGGTTTCCGAAGGCTTTGGATTCCATCCAAAATACGGCGGAGAAAGGCGGAGAAAGACATACCGCGGGAATACCATCAGCCAGGATACGGTTCAGATAAACATGAAAATAGTTTCCCACGGGTCTGGCGACCTGGAGAAGCTTCTTTCCGGCGGCGAAGAGGAGAAGAAATGAAGGTAGATGTTCAGCCTGAGGTAAACATAGGCATGATCGGTCATGTCGACCACGGAAAAACCACACTTACGAAGACTCTTTCCGGAGAATGGACCGACAGGCATTCCGAGGAGATACGAAGAGGAATTTCCATCAGACTCGGCTATGCTGATGCCATATTTTACAAGTGCCCAGAATGCGGGGCCTACGGCACGGAGAAGAAGTGCAAGAAGTGCGGAGCCAAGACCGAGATACTCAGGGCAGTGTCGTTTGTGGACGCCCCCGGTCACGAGACCCTCATGGCCACCATGCTTTCCGGTGCTTCCCTGATGGACGGCGCCCTTCTGCTTATAGCAGCCAACGAGAAGTGCCCCCAGCCCCAGACAAAGGAACATCTGATGGCCCTGAACATTGCCGGAGTAAAGAACATAGTCGTTGTTCAGAATAAGATAGATCTCGTAACCCAGGAAGATGCCTACAAAAACTATCTGGAGATCAAGGAATTTTTAAAGGGGAGTGTTGCCGAAAATGCCCCCATCATACCCGTATCGGCCCATCACGATGCAAACATAAGCGTTCTTATCGAAACCATCGAAAAGACAATTCCCACACCGGAGAGGGACAGAACAAAACCGGCCAGACTGTTCACCGCCCGCTCCTTCGATATAAACGCTCCGGGCAGGAGGCCGAAAGAATTGAAAGGCGGAGTCATCGGCGGCTCTCTCATGCAGGGCATTTTGAAGGTTGGCGATGAGATTGAGATTTCACCCGGAGTGAAAGAGGTGGATGATTGGGCCCCTCTGAAAAGTACGGTCGTTTCCCTGCATGCGGGAAGCAAATCGAGAAAAGAAATAGGGCCGGGAGGGCTTGCCGCCATAGGCACCCAGCTTGACCCTCACATCACAAAATCCGATTCACTTAACGGCAGAGTAATAGGTCTGCCGGGAACCCTCCCTCCCGTTCGACATACTCTCACCATTGAAACGCACCTTCTCGAGCGCGTGGTCGGAAGCCAGAAGGAAATGGATGTCGAGAGCATAAAGACCGGAGAACCCCTCATGATGAACATAGGCACGACCACCACTGTGGGCGTAGTAAAGAGCGGAAGGGCTGACAGCGCCGAGATGAAGCTCAAACTTCCCATCTGTGCGGAGGAGGGACAGAGAGTCGCTATTTCCAGAAGAATCGGCAATAAATGGCGTCTCATCGGATACGGCATAATAACCGGATGAGGTGGAAGCATGGCGAAGAGGAAAAGGAAGGAGGAAGAGGAGGAAAGCAATGTCCCCTTCAAATTCCCGGAGTTTGACCGACGGGCTTTTATTCTTAAAGAGATGGCACAGGCAAAGATACTATTCGCAATAAGCGGTCTCGCTCTTGTATTCGGAATAATCGCTTTTATTCTCACCAAGGAGCTGAACAACGCAATAATTGGCCTTCTTGTCGGCATTGCGGGCTTTTTTCCCATAAAGACAGTGGCAGATAAGACTGGGGATACCAGTGTGCTTGAGAAAAAGGACTGGTTCGGCCACTATGCCATCTATTTTCTGACCTTTCTGGCTGTCTGGGTTCTTCTATTTAACTATCCAATCACAGATGTGTCCCACCCGGAAATAGAGGGCGTTGGGATATATATCATGCACTACAATAATACGGCAAACAGCAGCGTGGAGGAATGGCTGCCCGCTGAAAACGGAACGGTTCCGGCAGGAAGCAACATATCAATAAGGGCGGAGATAACGGACAACGGACAACTTGCCAGCGTCAGGATAATCATAAAGGACAATTCGGGAAACGACATAATGGGCGGCGCAATGATGCGAACCGAGGGGACGCATACATTCCATTTCGAGCCAACAGAGACACTGAGAGCGGGGTCCTATTCCTTCACCATAACGGCTGCAGACGAATCGGACAACAGTTTTTCCACTGAACCGCAGCAACTGGTTATCCGGGCCTGAACTTTACCTAGCGTTCCCACGGGAACTTTTTATCAAGATATTCGCTCAGGAGCAATGCCACATCCTGTTTTATATGAGACAAAACACCGAGTTTCTCGATCGTATCCGCAGGCGGCACATCCTTTCCGAGCGGACCACCGAACCTCTCCTTTAAAAATGCAACGGCGTCTGGATACCTCCTCTTGATATCCACAAACCATCTTCCGCCCTCTATATACGGCCCGTTCAGGCATTTCCCCCTCCATCTTTCGAGGAAATCCGCGGAATTTTTCACCCAAACAGGAGGGCCCTCATGCTTCTTCATTGCGGGCAGAGAGGCGCTTTCCATTTCCACCAACATGCATATCTCATTTTCATCTGTGGAGTAGGCGGTTCCCAGCGGCCTAAAATCCTCCGTATCAAGTGCCCGCACCACGGAGCGCAGCAGTTTCTTAACCTGAGGATAGAGAACATCATCTATCGTATCCGGCTTCGGTACGTATATGAGTATTATGTCCGTGCCTCTGGACTCGTATATCTCTTCCAGTCTTTCAACCGGCAGGGATTGAGGCGGACGGGGGAAGAAAAACTTCATGTCTGGAGAATTTAAGAATTCTCGCGCCGCATGAATGAATCTCCCCATTGTGTCTTTAGAGATGGCCGAAGCCACATTCCTCCCCGCATCCACAGGGTCAATAAAGACAAGTGGTTCATCAAATCGTTTTCCCTGTGCGTCTCCTATTGCAAGAACACTGCCGTATTTCCACCTATCAGATGCCCTCAGGACCGATTCGAAATCACCGTATTTTATTACAAGAAGTTCGCACAGATAGCCGGAGAAGCCCTCCGTTCTGACATCCGCCCCATATGTTTCTACACCCTTCATAAACCTTTTCAGAAGGCGCACCTCGTCTTTCTGCATATCATTCAGATGCTCTCTGACGAAAACCGTATGCAGGGGTGTCCTGTCCACCGAACTTATGATCCCCTGCACCTCCGTAATTCTAATTTTATAGGCGGGAACCAGGTCCACTTCGAAACCGTTCAGGTATCCGTGTACATACGGATGCTCGGCATACCTCTCCTCCCATTCTGGGAGTATCTTTTTTCCAACCCTTAGGCCCCACTGCTCCATAACCCCTTTGGAAATGTCCGGTTCGAATAGCATGAAGATATCAATGTCCGGTTCTCCCGCCCATGTTCCTTTTGCAACCGAGCCCACAAGGACAGGTTCCACTGTTGTTCCGGTCGCTTCGGCCTCCTCTCTAACGGCATCAAGGATAAAATCCACCGTGGAAAGAAGCCGCTTCTCAACTTCCGGTGCCAGAGCAAGTCTTTCAAGGACCTGCGAGTATGTCTCCCTTCTCCTTCTCATATCTATATCGTCCACGGACCCCAATATGCGGGAAAGTTTAAAGGTTTTCTACTTCCGCATGACCCCAAACCCGGCGAGTTTCTCTGGAAGATAGGTATCCGTCACGAAGTCAAGGCCGTATTTAGCCAGAGCCTGCTGCTCCGCCTTCTTGTTTATTTCCAGCATCAGTTCAATCTCATTCTTCCAAAACTGCCCCTTGAAGCGTGGATCCGTGAGTTCCGACCTCAGCGCAGCAATATCTTGTTTGGATAGTTTATCCGTGGGCAGGTCGTAGTTAAGTATATCGCTGGCTGTTATTCCCACATATTCCGCCGTCGGCGTAGCCAGATATTCGGAGAGGTGGGCGGTCTTTATGGCCCCGTAGGCCACGGATGCAAATATTCGGAACGACCACGGGTCGCCATCGGTAAATATTATCACTGGAAGGCCGAGCTCCTCGTTCGCTCTCTTAAGAAACCTACGGGTGCTTCTGGCTGGCTGCCCCTTGAGATGCACGAGAAGTGCGCGGTATCTCTCGTCAAAGCCGTTCTCCACCAGCCGGTCAAACATACCACCGGTTTCTATGGCCACAATGAAGTCCACATCCTGTTCCACGAACCGGATCTTGTCCTTATCCACATTGAAAGGAATGC
>JAJSAE010000101.1 GCA_024281315.1 archaeon
TAATGCCCTGAGCGTTCAATTCGGCGTAGGCGACGGCATCCGCATTGAGAACTCCACCGGTGTCGTTGTGGAATACAACAATGCAAGCGGATGCAAAGGAAACGGGCTCTATGTGTATCATTCGGAACTGATTGTGGACGCAAATGAGTTCTGGAGCAATGATGTGGATGGAATATTTATGTCTGGCGGGACCAATGCAACGCTGAGCAACAGCACGGCTTTGGACAATAGTGGCTATGATATTCATGTTGTTGGAAATGATATTGTTAGTGGTAGCGGGGGCAATCTGTACATAACCGGTGACGACAATATCGTCATAGAAAACAACAATACATACGATAAGTGGCTCGTAGAACCATAAACTCTTTTCCATTTCTTTTATTTTTTATATATAACATAGTAAGTCAACGACCTAAACACAGTTTCCCTTTCGCTCTGCCAATCACATGTGAAGGGATACTTTTAAATGCAAAAAGCCTATTGGCATCCCAAGATTTTGAATTCGACGAAAAAGATGATGGTGATTACATGACCGAGAAAAAGAAGAAAAAGAGCGTTGAAGAGAAGCTGAGTCTGAAGAACGAATCTGTCTGGAAAGATGCGGACAAAAAGACGATAAAAGAGATCTTTGACTATGCCGAGGGATACAAAGAGTTTCTGAACGAGGCAAAGACGGAGAGAGAAGCCGTGGCCCACATAATCTCCGAGGCCGAAAAACTCGGTTTTAAACCGCTGGACAGCGTGAAGAAACTCAAAGCGGGCGATAAGGTCTATGTGGTCAACAGAGAGAAGAACGCGGCTCTTGTCGTCATTGGAAAGAAACCGATATCCGAAGGAGTTAATCTCGTAGGTTCCCATATCGATGCTCCAAGAGTTGATCTCAAGGTACACCCGATTTATGAAGACAGTGACGGAGAAATGGCCCTCTTCAAGACACACTACTACGGCGGCATAAAGAAATACCAGTGGGTAAATATCCCGCTTGCGATTCATGGCGTCATATACACAAAAGAAGGAAAGAGAGTGGACATGAAGATAGGTGAAGATGATTCGGATGAAGTCTTCGTCTTTGCGGACCTCCTGCCCCACCTCGCAAGAAAGACACAGGGAGAGAGAAAAGGCACGGCCGTCATAGAAGGCGAGGAGTTGAATCTGCTCGTGGGCAGCATGCCGATTGACGATAAGGAGACAAAGGCAAAGATAAAGACCAATGTCCTGAAGATACTGAACGATAGATTCGGAATCATGGAAGAGGACTTCCTCAGGGCCGAGCTGGAGATTGTGCCCGCATGGAAGGCTAGGGATGTCGGTTTTGACAGGGGCATGGTTGGTGCATACGGTCAGGACGACAGGATATGCGGCTATACCTCTTTTACCGCAATAGCCGAGGTTAAGAAACCGGAAAGGACTGCAATCAGTGTGTTTTTCGACAAAGAAGAAATAGGAAGCGACGGAAATACCGGTGCGCAATCGAACTTCCTTGTTATACTCATGGCCGAACTCCTTAAACACGAGGGGAATACCGCCATGTTCGATGTTCTGGATGCACTGCGAAGGTCGATGGCTCTTTCAGCTGATGTGGATGCGGGCATCAACCCCACATACAAGAATGTGCACGACCTCAGGAATGCGGCAAAGATAGGACACGGAATAATCGTAACCAAATTCACCGGCTCGGGCGGAAAATACTCCTCGAACGATGCGCATGCGGAGTATATGAGTTTTGTAACCCGGCTGTTCAACGAGAAGAAGGTTCCGTGGCAGGCAGGAGAGCTGGGCAAGGTTGACGAGGGCGGCGGAGGAACCATTGCAAAATATATCTCCCAGCACGGTGTGGAAACAGTGGACTGCGGCCCCGGCGTCATTAGCATGCACTCTCCCATGGAACTCAGTAGCAAAGCGGACATCTATGCCAGTCACCTGGCCTATAAGGCCTTCCTCGAGTCTGTATGGGACTGAGGCAAAAACCTTTTTTCCTTTTACTTTGCAAAGATTTATGAACAAGAGGAATATTCCATGAGCATGGACCCGCAGGAATACGACATCGAATACTTCCGGAATAACGGCTTCAAAAGGCAGCAGTGCAGTAAATGCGGCAGATACTTCTGGAGTCAGGGGAAACACGAAACATGCGAAGAATCACCATGCGTAGAGTACTCTTTTATAGGCAACCCCCCCACAAAGAAGGCATACGAGTTACACGAGATGAGGGAGACCTTTCTTTCATTCTTCGAAAAGAACGGGCATACAAGAATAGCGAGGTACCCTATAACGGCACGGTGGAGGGACGATGTCTTTTTCACCCAGGCATCCATATATGACTTTCAGCCCTGGGTTATAAACGGCACGGTGAATCCACCCGCTAACCCTCTTACCATATCGCAGACCTGTGTGAGGTTCAATGATATTGACAACATTGGAAAGACCGGGCGACACCTGAGCATGTTCGAGATGATGGCTCACCATGCCTTCAATAAAAAGGATGACTACATCTATTTCAAGGACAGAACCGTCGAACTATGCCATCGATTCCTGGCGGATGAACTGGGCATCGAGGGAAAGGAGATTACATACATTGAAGCCGGATGGAAAGGGGGAGGAAATTCCGGCCCCTGTCTTGAGGTTGTTGTTGGCGGAGTTGAGGTTGCAACCCTTGTGTTCATGATGTACACAGTGAACGATAACGGAGAACTGGCCCCCATGGATATGCAGGTGGTGGACACCGGCTACGGACTTGAGCGGCTTACATGGCTGTCACAGGGGACCCCCAGCGCATACGAGGCCGTATTCGGCCCGGTCCTCTCGTACCTGAAGGAAGAGACTGGAATAAAGACATACACGGGAATTCTTGCGGAGTACTCGAAGGTAGCCGGCATAATGAATCTCGACGGGGGGGCGAGCCTCAGGGAACTGAGAAAGACCGTTGCGGAGCGGCTTAATATAACCGTTGAAGAGTTGGAGAAGGCCATACTACCTCTTGAGAACATATACATCGTTTCCGACCATACAAGAGCGCTGATGTTCATGCTGACCGACGGAGTGGTTCCCTCCAATGTAAAAGAAGGGTACTTTGCCAGACTTCTCATAAGAAGAGGCATAAGGGCGCTGCGGGAGCTCGGTCTTGACATCCCTCTCAACAGAATTGTAGCGGAGCAAATAGATTATTTCTCAAGTGATTTTCCCGAGGTAAAGGAGAGCAGAGAAAGCGTGCTGAACCTTGTAAAGATTGAAGAAGAGAAGTACCGCAGCACCGTAGAGAAAGGAAAGGCCATAGTCCAGAGGCTCATGAAAGAGAGAGAAAAAGAGGGGAAGCATATAGGAACGGACAACCTGATCCTCCTCTACGACTCACACGGCCTCAATCCGGAACTTGTTAGGGAGTTTGCAGGCGAAGACATAGAGATTCCGGACGACTTTTACAGGCGGGTGGCGGAAAAGCACGAGAAAGAGGATATCGAAAAGCAGGAGAAAAAGGAGGGGGAAAAACTGCCGCGGGACTTTCCGGATACCGAACTCCTCTACTACCCGTACCCGAAGATGAGGGAATTCGACGCCGAGATCATAGGAACATTTGAAAACAAGATAATAATGAACAGAACCGCATTCTATCCTGAAGGAGGGGGGCAGGAGAACGACACCGGGGCTTTGGAATGTGAAAGCGGCGTGATGAAGGTTATTGGCGTCGAAAAATACGGAAGGGTGGTTGTCCACACGGTTGATAGGGTTATTGCCACGGAAGGGAATGTTCATGGAGAGATTGACTGGCAGAGGCGGATGGACCTCACGCGGCATCATACGGCCACACACATCATAAATGCGGCCGCAAAGCAGGTTCTCGGAAGGCATGTATGGCAGGCCGGTGCCCACAAGAGCAAGGAGATGGCAAGGCTTGATATAACTCACTACAAACAGCTGAGCGAAGAGGAATTCTACAAAATAGAGCGCATCGCCAACTCCATCGTGCAGGATGACATCCCCATGAGCCTGGGATTCCTGAGCAGAGAGGAGGCCGAGAAGAAGTACGGCTTCACCCTTTATCAGGGCGGCGTTGTTCCGGGAAAGGAACTTAGAATCGTGGATATTCCCGGCGTGGATGTGGAGGCGTGCGGAGGAACGCACTGCGAGAGGACGGGAGAAGTGGCGGTTATTAAACTCATAAGAACCAAAAGGATTCAGGACGGGGTTCTCAGAATAGAATTTACGGCGGGCAGACCGGCTATTGATTACATCCAGAAAACGGAAAAAATACTTAAGAAGGTGGCTAAGAGCCTTAACACGGACGCAGAGAAGGCAGTAGGCGCGGCAGAACGCCTTCTAAGAGAGTGGAAAGAGGCGATAAAGCACGCCGAGAATCTCGAGAAGGAGATGAATTCCATGAGAATGAAAAACCTTCTGGAGAATCCCAGGATAATAAACGGAGTGAAGGTCATAAGCACCTCGACAGATGGAGGCATGAAGGACCTCATGGCCCTATCAAAGACTATACGCGGTAGCATTGATAAATATGAAAGCTCTATTGTCCTACTAACCGGCTGTGCGGAGAAAAAAATGAGTATAATGGTGGCTACGAATAACATCTCTTACAGTGCAAAGGACATCCTGAATGCAGGACTTAATGTGTGCGGAGGAAAAGGAGGGGGGCGGCAGGATATGGCCCAAGGCTCCGCTCTGACCGGTGATGAGTGTATGCAGGCCGCCGAAAAGACAATAAATGCCATGATTAACAGAATAAATGAGATAACTTCCGAATAAAATAACAGGCTGATAAAAATGGATGAAAAAGAGAGACCCGCGGGTATGTTGCCAGACCTGAAC
The DNA here is from genome assembly GCA_024281315.1 of archaeon. Taxonomy (GTDB): domain Archaea; phylum Thermoplasmatota; class Thermoplasmata; order JAJSAE01; family JAJSAE01; genus JAJSAE01. The sequence continues at coordinate 4,816 of JAJSAE010000101.1, forward strand.
GGCGAAAAGGAGAGAAACGGTGAATGGATAAACAGGAACATGAGGGAGAGAAAGGATGGTAAACCCGGATTGTGGAAGAAAATTCCCATAATCGGAGACTGGATAAAAATATACAGGGAATATGCAAAGGTGACCAACCTGACATCAATTTCCAGAAGATACTTCGTTATCGGCTCATTTGACGGGGCCCTTACCATACTCGGAGTTATTCTCGGCTCGCTGCACTCTTTGTCCAGAGAACTGGTCATAACGGCAGGAGTGGCCGGCGGAGTGGCCCTTGCCGTATCCAGTATTGTGGGGGCATACGAGGCCGAGCGGGTGGAAAACAAACTGGAACACAGGGAGCTGGAAAACGCAATGCTTGCGAAAGTGGGCGGAACATACGAGAAAGCCGTCCGATTCGCAACCATCGTCTCTTCTCTGGTTCACGGCGCATCTCCACTGATCGCAGCAATGATACCCGTTATGCCCTTTCTATTTATGGAAGTACATGTTGCAGTGGTAGTCTCCATAGCATTAACGCTCAGTTTCCTCTTTGTAATGGGGGCTTATATGGGCTCTCTCATAAGAGAAAATGTTATTTACAGCGGACTGAGATTTATTATGGCCGGCCTTCTTACCGCAGTGATAACATATCTTATCGGCGGGGGACATCCCCTCTAAATCCCTTTTTTAATTCCACAGGCATATCTTATCGTAAAATATAAATATGACATACTCCTATACCACTCTGCGGACAACCGCAGGAGAAACTAGATGAAGAGAGAAAAACACCTGAGAAAAACGGCTTACAAGAGGAGGGATACTAATGGCATCCATTAATCTGAAAAAGATAATAATGTCTGGGAGCAGGGGAAACGAGAGATTGAGCGGAGCGAAGATATTCGCATGGTTCAGCCTCCTTATAATAATACTGGCAGTTCTGGCAGCCAGTTTCATAAATGTTCCGGCGGGGTATAAGGGAGTGATTATCTCCTCCCCTACGGGCCCCAGCAGCACGGAAATAGACGAGGGGTGGCACTTCAACCCGATATACGCTGTTTCCGATATAGAAGTAATAAGATACAATGTACAGACCAGAGACATGACCAGCGGCTCCACAGTTACCGTGAGGTCCGCAGATAACCTGAACATAAAAATGGATATCTCTCTGGTGTTCCACATTTCTCCTGATAAAGTGGCGGATAACAGGATACAATACGGAGATATGACCATATTGATAGACAGATACATAAGAAATGTTCCGAGGGATGTTGCCTCTCACTACAACGCAACATATATCGGAGGAGATGGGAGAGGAGTGGTGGAGCAGCACATAAGAACAAATCTCACTGAGGCACTCGCTAATTACAATATCATCGTGGATGATGTGCTGATAAGAGCCATAGACCTGCCGGATACGGTGGATCAGTCAATAGAGGCGAAGAAGCAGGCGGAACAGGACATGATTGCTGCCGAGTACAATTATGAAACCACACTGACGAACGCACGAGCAAGTGCGGATGCCCAGATAATCGCAGCACACGGAGAAGCGAATGCCACCGTAATCCACGCGCAGGGGCAAGCACTGGCTATCGCAGAGGTTCAGGCGCAACTCGCTAAAACATATGGGAATAACAGCAGCATAAGCTACGACCCGGTGCAGGTATATCTTACATGGCTTTACATAAGAGCACTCTCGGACCCCAACTCAAACGTGCAGTATGTTATTCTAACGGACGGCTCGGGAAATCCGATAATACTGGACCTGGGGGCCGCGACAGGAAGCGGTACCAATCAGACTGCCGCCCCATGAGAAGGCAATCCAAACCATTTCCATTTCTTTTATTTAACTATCTCAGCAGCCTAGCAGGTCTAACAATACTTCTTTCGGGTCTTCGGCCTTTACCACCCCGGATGCTAGAAGGACTCCTTCCGCACCGAGTTCAACGGCCTTCTTCACATCCTCTCCCTTTTTTACTCCCGCCCCACAGAGTACCGCCACATCGGAAGATATGCGTTTCACTTCCTTAACGCTGTTCGATACAATCGATGGATCCACGGATGTCACGGATATGTCACCGCCGATGAGTTCGGGAGGTTCGATGGCCACATAATTCGGATTGAAAGCGGCTGCCGCCGCACTCACCGGCACATTGTTGGTACAGACAATTGTTTCAAGGCTGAGATACTTCGATTTTTTTACCAGAAATTCTATGTCCGCCATGCCCATTCTGTGCTCCGAGTGGTTGATTATGACACCACTGCCCCCGGATTCCCTTATGAATTCGAGAGGAACATGGCCGGTACTGCTTCCGACCCTTGCCGGGTCAGCGTGCTGGGCGAAAACCGGTATATCCACCTCCGCAGCGACTCTGGATAGTTCCGTCATGGGAGGGGCGATTATAATCTGTGCTCCTGTCTTCGAAGCGACCTCATCGCATATCTTCGCAAGCCTGAGGGCACCCGCACCCATAACCTGCGGATAGACCTTGAAATTCACGGCAATTATCGGCATAACATTCCTCCTTGAAATGAATAAAAGAAAGGTTTTGTTTATTCGAGATCTTCCATCCTCGACTCCAGTTTCTTGAGAACGGATGGTCGGGTGGTGTATTCCAGCTCTTCGGGCGGGACAATTGCGGGCATGAACGGGCCGTGCTGCCTCATATATATACTCATCTCAATGGCCTTCTGCCTCGTGTAATCCCACTCATGGCCGGAAAAGTAATCCAGCGGCACATGATGACCGACCTCGGAGTTTCTGCTCTCCATACCCTGGAACTTTCCGTTGGTTATGTGCATGCCGAGAGCGACAACACGAGGGGGGCCGTCAAAATAGGTCGGGTTGGATTCCTCCGACGCACACGGGTACATAGCGCCGTGATGGGAGCCTCTCATCCATCCTGCAACAAGATGCGGGAATATGAAGGGCTGAAGAATCTCGCCAACGGCAGGGAGGCCGCTCTGAGCCCTGACAATCGCCACAGGGTCGTCCTTTCCAACATACTTTCCTGCCGTAATGTTCAGTTTATCGGTACTGATGACCGCTGCCGGGCCAATGCTGTCTTCTTTGCTGAATATCCTCTTTATGGCGTACCTCGTGGTATCCCCCAGAAGTGCAAGAATATCGTGTAGTTCGTTTGGGGTTTCCATTACAACCTTCTTGCTGTCCACCACATCCACAATCTCAAACCTGAAGCCCTCGTGCGCCCGTGGGTCTATCACAAGGCCGGTGGTGGTGAAAGGGTCCATGAATATCTTTGCAAACGGAAGGGAATATGCGGACGGCTCGGTCTTGTCGGCCATGAAAAATATAAGCGGTTCCGACTTCCTCTCTTCAAATGTCATCTCCGCAGAGCCGGGGCCCTGACCCTTGACATTGCCGGAAAAGGCATCGCTCAGCAGGTCCTGTCCCGCTCCGTACAGGTGCATAACCTTGGCCTCGGCCGTGGCCGCCATGAACGCATCCCATGCAAGGCCGTGTACATCTCTGTTGTTCTCTCCGCTGTAGTGGGTCATGAAGAGATTGATATCGTCTCCCACGCGGCTGATATAGAAGTCGTTTATAATCCCGTCTTCGACTCCCTGTACCATTACCTTTCTGGCCGCTTTTATCATGTCCGGGTGCGGGGTGGTATGCCCTGCCACGGAACCGACATCGGCCTTTATCGCAGATAGTGTAACTTTGCTCATATTGTTACCTCCTGCACGAGGAAAGGGGTGCTCATATAAAAACAATATCCCTGTATGGAGAAGAGAGAGGCGTTAGGTTTATGAACTAAGAGATATTCCGCCTACCTGACACGCAAACGAAAGGGCCTGAGGCAAACTCTTAGGGATTTTGTCTAAACAGGCCCAGACGGATACACCGGGGCCCGTGACGAGCAAAATTCCGCAGGAATTTTGTGAGCTAGGGCCCTGAACGAAGTGAAGGGCCCGTGGGGTAGCTTGGCATCCTTGTGGCTTTGGGACAGCCCTTTCTTTCCTGGAAAGAAAGCTCTGGCAGAAAGAAACCAGGGCACCCAGACTGAAAGAAGGGCGGCAAAATAGCCATTGACTCCGGTTCAAATCCGGGCGGGCCCACTGAGTTTCTTTCTTAGCCCCTGCTCCGCTGGCCAACCCCTCCAAGAAAGAGATTCGGAAGAAAGAAATCGGGGTTGGCCTGCTCGCAGGGGATGCGGTTAATAGTACTCATATCGTGCTCGATAGTGCAAAATGAAACTAGCCATCCGACGAAGATAGATTTGTCTCATACAGATAGTCTTCAAAAAGAACGCTGATGCTCATAGTATAATTACAAGAGGAGGTATAGCCAGACAGAACAAAATAATCTCCGTCCGAGAGATATTGATTTCCGTCTGCATCCACAAAGGTAACATTCAACAGGCCGGAAGAAATTTGGCCGTCAGCCAGCGTATGATTCTCAATAATATAACCGGACGAGTTCCGCAGTGAGAAACGAACCGTACGATTGAACTCTAACTCGGAATGCCAGTATGGAACATTTATGGAAACAACGCACCGATTACCCTGTTTCGAGTTATTGAATGAGATATCCGGCATATACCCGGAAACATGGCCGTATCCTACATACCACCTTATATCACCTGACAAGTGCCCAGTCTCATATCCATCTATTGACAATTCAACCTCCGTTCCGTTTTCAAGACCAGAAATAGCTATGAAATCACCGACATCAAGAAGGGAGTTACTGTTCGAATCAATAAACCGAATCGAGACAGCTGTTTCTTCATCTGTTACTCTGATATCGGAAAGGAACCCATCAAAGTAATTACTCATGTAGGGGTCCCATGCCGCATATCTTTTATAAATAATTAAGCGAAAAGTGCAGTTATCATACCTTATTGCAACCGGATGTTCCACACCCGTTACTTCTATAAGGCTCTCTGAGGTCCCATTAATAAAACTATCCGAAACATATGAGAGGGCGATGTAATTAAGGACATCTTTTCCTGCCTCCACCTCATACGGACCATTATGCCAATTCACAATATATTTCTCCGCCCAGAACAAACCTGAATAATTATTTCCACCATAAATGTCCATCCCGGGCCCTTGTATACACAAAAAATAGGTTTCTATTCTATGAATATCACCTGTTGGGGGGATATTAATTCTGAAAGTATCACCATTGTCAAAGAGTCCATCATAGTTTGCATCATTGAATTCAATCAAGCCTTTTTGAGAGGCATTGGCCAGAGATGGCATATAATCAATCTCATCACACCAGCGAAACGCATCATAAGCATTGATTTGCTCTTTAGTAGCCAGAACTATACCATTCGAAATTGCCCCATGGGAACCATTTTTCAGTGTCTCGGGCACTCCCGAATAATTATGGGTGAATGTGCTCTTTCTTAAAGAAAGATTTAGTATGGAAATAGGATATGAACTGTTGTCGAGGCCAAACACCTGATAGGTTATGCCCTTGGAATCTGAATGAAGAAGAATGAAATCAACTCTCGTAACAGTAGCAGAAACATCTGTAACTTGCTGTATGGAAGATAAATGAAACATAAATGGAGAATATAACTCTGGAGCGGTTATTACCGTTCTGTTATTAAACCAGTAAGTTTGGAAGTGGAGAGTGGTGCTGAAATAATCGCCGATATGATATGTGTGGCTGTTATTCCCGATAAACTTTAATGCAGATTCTGCCAGTTCCGAACCGTTCAGAGTTAGTACTGTTATCTCTCCGTAGGTGGTGTTCAACCGCTCAACTTCCGAGATCCTGCCTGCCACCTTAATAACATCTCCATCCTTTATAAGGAGATCTCTCATAGCAAGTTCATCAACGGAAATCGGTCTCAGAAAAAAATACCACATGGAGAAAAAGGATGCGGAAATCAGAAGGATTACGATAAGAATTACAATCAGTCGGCTGGAAATTCCTCTCTGCACAGTCTTTAATTCGAATTTCATAGCAAATCTCCGAGATACTATTGTAAAGCCGTAAATAAACTTTTTCCCAACAAAGAATTCCCCCCATGCCCCAACCCTCCTCACCCACGATTATGGCCACCCTCTGCTGGTCCGCCAGATAGAGAAGAATAGGAAGGGCAACGGCCTGCGCCTTGAGGATTGGCTGCAGATACTCCTTGGAGGCCTTGAATATCCCGCCGAACATGGATGAGTTGAGTATTCCTCTTACGGCATCTCTGTTTCTGAAGATCCCCGTGAATGACCGCCATGTCTCAGAGAACAACCTGCCGAGCTAGGCCGTAAGGAGGAACAGACAAACGAAAAGAACTGCCGGAAGTGAATGGAAAATAAGCGAAGATAACGAGAAACTACCAGAGGGTGAAGACCTCCTTATTATATTTTCTGCATCTGTAGTGCGCCACTTAACGGCTGGCAGGTATCTGAAGTTTGTGTAGCGAAGCGGAGCAAATTTAGGTCGAGCGAGTGCAACGAAGCGGGCCAGATACCCACCTGTTAAGTGACCCGAGCGGAGCGATAGCGAAGTGAAAATGCAATGTGGCAAGTGACCAAAAGGGGCGCAGAGTAAATTCAAAGCCCCATTCTTGTTCAATCCAAAGCACCCATGAAAAGAGCAATGGATAATAAAAGCCTCTAAACGATGTTTGAAGGAATGGACCTATAGGTCGTTCACATATTTTTTAATCACATATGGAGAGGTCATAGCTGAGAGTAAGGCCCCGTAATTGAGATTGAACTTCACTTCGTTTCCTACTTTTAAGTCTGTCTGCTTTGCATTAACTATGATATGGTCACTGCTCGCCCCAAGGATGCCAATATCCGATCTAGGAGTCAGTCCAGAAACTAGAACATCCTGTAATCCAACTCCCAGTATAGCTCTTCTTATTTGGCCACGATCTTGAACCCCGGGAACATTTCCAAATGCGTCTTGACAAAACTCTCCATAGGGTAGAGACGGCTTTATTTTTGATTCAATAACCTCTGTAACCAGTGTAAACGCATCTGTGAATAGCTGTGGGAGGGGTTTCCTATAGAGGGTTTCACACCCCAAATAGATCGATTCGCCTATTCGTAAGTTATTGATTCTTCCGACATCCTTTGTGGACATAAACCAGTTATAATTAGCTGAGTTTCCACCGGAAACAAATTCTAATGTCATGCCGAACTTTTCTTCAATGTCTCCAGCAAGTGAGGACAAGTACCCCATTTTCTCCTCGTCTGGTTTGATCCCTCCAAGACAGGCCAGATTTGTTCCTATGCCTACAAGCTCAATCCCTTCCAGCCCCACTACCCCTTTAACGGTGTCTTCCAAATCCGATGGCATTAGCCCCTCTCTTAGATCACCCAACTCCACCATTAATATGATTTTATGTGTGGCATTATTATTCACGGCAAACTTTGAGAGTCTTTTGACTACTGATAGCTCCGAATTAAGACTAATGTCGGCATACTTCACTACTGATTCGGCTTGGCTAAGGAGGGGTGTTCTTAATAGGACAAACTGTGCTTGTACGCCTGCATTACGCATCCTCCTGATATTAGCTATCCTTGAGTCTGCAAGGACACTTATTCCACTTTCTACTAAAGCTTCAGCAATATTAGTGTCTCCGCAAACCACCTTTGTAACGCCAATTACACCGATGCCTTTTGAACCATATAGTTCCTTCAATGTTTTTGCATTATGGACAATTTTCCCAAGGTTTACCTCTAGTCTTGGGGTTGTCATATAAGTGACGCTCGCGTTAGCAGTTCTGGAAATACCTCGAATAACTTTTTAACAAGTTTATCGCACCCATACTTCAAGACATCTGTAGTTGCTCTGTTGCATAACTCCATTCTGAGTTAGAGACTGCGCTTATTCACCTTCCCTATTTCTACCCCATCGTTTTTTTAACCGTGTGAAACCTCTTGTTTTTCACAGTTTTAGCATCATATTGTATATCAGAA
>JAJSAE010000102.1 GCA_024281315.1 archaeon
GTTTATATCGTCACCGTACTTCCACGCTCTGGCCATTATAACCACCCCCTTGGGTCGGTGATTTCACCGGTAATTGCTGAAACCGCGGCCGTAGCCGGGCTGGCAAGGAAGAGCTCGGAATCCGGAGAACCCATCCTCCCCCTGAAGTTCCTGTTCGTGGTGGAAAGCCCCCTCTCGCCGGAAGCCATGATGCCCTCGTGGGCACCGAGGCAGGGTCCGCATCCGGGGTTTATAACCACCGCACCGGCCTTAATCATGGTCTGGATGTAGCCCTTCTCTATCGCTTCCAGATATACCTCGTAGGATGCGGGGCCGACGATGAGACGAACATCAGGGTGTATCTTCTTCCCTTCCAGTATTTTCGCCACCACCTCGAAGTCGTCGGCCCTTCCGTTGGTGCACGAGCCTATGAACACCTGGTCCAGATGCTTTCCCGCCACATCTGATACGGGAGAGACATTGTCCACCGTGTGCGGCTTCGCCACCTGCGGTTCGAGGTCCGAAACATCGAAGTCGATCTCTCTCTCATAGACCGCGTCCGGGTCGGCATAGGCCCCTTCCAGTTCCCCTTCCCTTCTCGGCCTCAGCCACTCGAATGTTTTCTCATCGGGAGGAATGATGGCAGCTTTTGCTCCCATCTCCATGCTCATGTTGGAAACGGTCATCCTGCCGGATACACTCATCTTCTCCATTGTGTCACCGTAGAACTCCACTGCCCGATAATTGGCACCCTCTGCGGTCAGCTTCCCAATTATGTGAAGGATGAGGTCCTTTGGATAGGAGCCCTTGGGGAGGTTCCCGGTAACATTGATCTTAATGGTATGAGGGACACGAAGCCATAGTTCGCCCGTGGCCCAGACTCCGGCCATCTCCGTTGCTCCAATGCCTGTTGAAAAGGCCCCGAAGGCTCCGTATGTGGTGGTGTGCGAGTCCGTCCCAACGATGAGCCAGCCAGGCTTCACATGCCCTTTCTCGGGCATTATCTGGTGGCATATACCGGTGTTGATTCCGTAGTAGTGCTTTATCCCCTGTAGTTTCACCATCTCCCGTATGGCCTTCTGCCCCTCCGCCACCTTGATGTTGTTGGCCGGAACCCTGTGGTCTATCGGTATGACTATCTTCTCGTTGTCCCATACCTTGTCCACTCCGAGCGATTTAAAATTCTTCCACACAAGGGCCGCATTGTCGTGGGACATGGCCCTGTCCACCCTTGCGCTCACAATGTCTCCTGCCACTGCGTTCTGGCCGGAGGCCCGATTGAGTATCTTTTCCGCTATTGTCGGCATGATAATCGGGGGTTTAAAGGGGGGCGGTTATTTATGGGTTTTGGAGTTCTTAACCATTAGTAAACTACGGGAGAGCGAATCATTATCCACAAAAGAAAGAGCGCAAGTAATAAAACTGCCAGAGAGATGTAAATGATAATTCTATATGCTTTTTTCTCATTGCTCTTAACAAAACAAAAGATAACAAGGAGAGAGAGTAAAAGCATTCCAAGCAGGTACAGAGCACCGAAACTCCCTCCGCCATTACTAGGGCTGGGCGTAATTTCATGAGAAACATCAAGACTACTATATGTTCCGTTCCCTATATCCAGAAGTTCCGCAGAAATCTGCGGAGGTTTCATTACTGCACCTGGCGAAGGGCCGCCTCCCATGTAAAAAAAGAAGGAAAGTATAGAGACGATCACAATGATGGAAACAATAAGAATGGCAATGCCCAGACGGAATAGTATTTTCTTTTTTCTACCGATATCCTTTTCGATTTCCATTACACGCCTCCGTATAACAAACGCACACCTGTTATTTAAACTCGCCTCACGCCGCGGGTACGGAAACAAAACAATATAACATAGCCCTCTATATCCACGGTTAATGAAGAAAAAATCAGGCACACCGGCCGCCTACCGGGCAATCATTCGCGACATGAAATCGGGGAAGGACCGCAGAGAGATAGAGAAAGAACTGAAAAAACTGCCGGACCCGTACTACATTTCCCTCGGCCTTATGGAGATTGCGGCTATTCTCGGCCCAAGAAAGCAGGGAGAGAGGTTAGCTGGTGAATCCATAACCTTTGCGGTCCGTGTGGATAGGGACTGGCGCAGGGCGGAACTGCTCGGAATGCTCTGCAGAAAGATAAAGGCCTGGCCGGAAGGGGCGGAGAAGGAGAAGATAAGGGAGAAAATGCTCGGCCCTCTCCGGAAAATTCCGCAGGGAGACTCCATGAGCGACGCAATCCGGGGCTGCTCCCGGTTCCTGTGCAGGAGCCGAACGGCAGAGCTCTTCACTATGTCAGCGGAAAACTCAATAAAAGACGCAAAATATGTCATAAAAACCGCCATGGAGGAGGGGGGAAATGCGAAGGCTCTGGCCGACCTCATAAGAGGGCGGAAAGAGAGGGGGGAGAGGGCGGAACTTCTCGGCTATCTTCATATGCAGGCAGGCAAGCACGGTCTGTCCGAAAATTACCTCGGCGAGGCGGTAGAGGATGCGGTGGGGATTGAAGGAGAAGCACGGATTGAGGTCTTCCGCTATCTGGTGAAGCAGGCCGGAAATCTGTATGAACTGGAACTGCTTGCAAAAGGCATTGAATCTCTCGGCGTACCGGAAAAAGCGCGCATTACGGCAGCAATAGCCGGCAGAGCGGATAAAATTGGCAGCGGTGATGCGGCAAAAAAGTGGTTCGATGATGCGGAGTCGCTACTTTCAGCAATGGAGAAAGGAGCGGACAGAGCGGCCATCATGATTAATCTGGCAGAGGGAGTTGGCAGGCTCGGTGAGACAGAAAGAGCAGAAAGAATTTTAAAGGGGCTTGAAGCGGATGCAAAAGGAAATCCAGGAATTGCGAAAAAACTGTGCAGAGCCATGAAAAAACTGGGACTGAAGACGGACATTTGCGAACCGGCGGAAGAGAACGGGACAGAGGAATCAACCGGACAAAAAAGCAGGATTTCCCTTGTCCTCTTTAACACATACGAGGGGGGCGGGAGTGCAACGCATCTGAGAGCAATCGCGAGAGCCGCTCCTCTGTGTACGGCCTACGGCCTTGACCTTGTTCTGGCTGACTTCCCTTACACCGACATGGAGAAAACAGCGGAGAAGGTCATAAAAGAGACGAACATAGGACGGGGGGGAAGATTTCTCCGGCAGATGCTGAAAGACGGCAGAATAAGACTGATGAATCATGACGAACTCATCCCGGCCGGTATCTGCGTGGCCACCACCTCGCATCCGGACGAGGGAAAAAAGATAGACATGGCGGATGCGGTCAGGATTGTGGAGAAGCGGCAGGTTCTTATCATCATGGGCATGGGAAAACACGGACTCCCTCCGGAGTTTCTGAAGGCTGTGCCCCATCATCTGGAACTCACTGGAAAGAAGATACCTCTGGAAACCTGTACGGCCATGGGAATTATTGCGGAGAGAGCAGCACGGGCCGTGACGGAGTTGTCGGCGAAAGAGTCGTGAAAAGAGTGAACACATCTGACCAGTAAAGGATAAATAACCTTCGAACTTCGGATGAAGAAGGAGGCCTGAAATGAGCGTTCTGAATACCATAGGAAACACCCCGATGATGGAAATAGTGAACCTTAACCCGAAAAAACCGGATGTAAGAATATTCGCAAAGTATGAGGGCTGCAATCCGGGCGGTTCAATCAAGGACCGGGCCGCTCTTTACATGATACGGAAGGCGGAGGAAAGCGGCTCCCTGACCCGCAATAAGGTTATAATAGAGCCGTCATCTGGCAATACGGGCATAGCTCTGGCCATGATAGGGGCTGCAAGCGGTTATAGAGTGCGGATAGTCATGCCGGAATCGGCCAGTGTGGAGAGGCGGCAGATATTGAAGGCGTACGGTGCGGAACTGACACTGAGCCCTGCGAAAGAGGGGACAGACGGCGCCATAGGGATGGCACACAGAATAGTAGAGGAAGAGCCGGAGAAGTATTACATGCCGAACCAGTTCGATAATCCCTCCAATGTGCTGGCACACTACGAAACCACCGGTCCAGAGATATTTCAACAGATGGGGGGAAATATCGATGTATTCATTGCGGGAATCGGCACCACCGGAACGCTCATGGGAGTCGGAAAATACCTGAAGGAAAGGATTAAGGGGGTGCAGATTATAGGAATAGAACCACCCAAAGGACACCGAATACAGGGGCTTAAAAACCTGAAAGAAGCCGTTGTTCCCTCTATTTTTGACAGCGGCATCATGGACAGAAAACTAACGGTTGACAGCGAAGCGGCCTTCGAAATGGCCTCCCTTCTTGCAAAAAAGGAGGGGGTATTCGTGGGGCTCTCCAGCGGAGCCGCAGTGGCCGGTGCACTCCATATAGGGAAAGAAATGGAGAAAGGAGTAGTCGTAACGGTTCTGCCGGACAGGGGAGACAGGTACCTGAGTACGGGAGTGTACGATTAAAAACGCTCCATGTGCACCCTGCTGCGGTTCATCTCCTCCTCCGTATGTGCCTTTTTTTCCTTCTTCGGCAGGCCTACGGCAATCATGCAGAGCACCCTATAATCTTCAGGAATTCCGAGAATTTCGCGGACCTTATCCTCCGGGCCAAGCTCCTGACTTATCTCCCTCACCTGCACCCAGCACGCTCCGAGACCCATATCAGCAACCTCAATGAGTATATTCTCGGCAGCCGCGGAGCAGTCCTCCATCCACCAGTCGGATTCGTCAGGCTTTGCGGTTAGAACCACGGCCAGAGATGCGTTTTCAATCATGAGGGCGTAAGGAGTGGCAAGGGATAGTTCCTTTCTCGTCTCCTTGTCCCTCACAAGGATTATGTTGCAGACCTCGTAGTGCATGGCAGAAGGGGCCCAGAGAGCGGCCTTTACGATATTCTCAATCTGCCAGTCCTCGAGTTCCGCATCGGGAACAAAACTTCTGTGGCTTCTCCTGGTCCTGATGGCATCAAGTACGGATTTCATGAAAGGGAATCGGATGAGAATAATTAAACCTTTCCGCACATCGTTGCGAAGCGCAGCATTCCGAATCTATTTTTACAGGGAAAGGAGCATTAAATAATTCCTGGACAGGGCACACGGTTATCAATATTGATTTTTTCACGATAGGGTTATATAGAAGATATAAAGGATGAATTAGCATGGTTGTTTCTATCAAAGATGCGGAGCTCAGACGCATAATCCAGATAATGAAGGAGAGAGGCGAATCACTGACCTCTTACAGAGAAGGTTTCCTCAAAAGAAGGATAACCAACCGATTGAGGAAGAATCGGGTGAGCGATGCGGAGGAATATATTCGCCTTCTACGCAGATCTTCCACCGAAGTAAAGGCACTTAAAGAAGAACTCTCGATTAATGTCACTGAATTCTTCAGGGACCCACCGGTTTGGGCTGCAATCCTGCCCGTTATGTGCAAACTGCTGGAAAAGAAGAATAGCATCCAGATATGGAGTGCCGGAACCGCCAGTGGGGAAGAAGCATATTCCCTTGCAATCACGGCTGTCAAAGCGTTAAAGAGAATTGAAGGCGGCTTCAATCCGGCGGCCCTGAGACGCTTCAGCATTCTGGGAACAGACATAAGCCAGAATGACCTTCGGGAGGCGGAAAACGGCATCTATCCAGAAATTCGTATAAGGAATCTTAGCATGTCGGACAGGCGGTATTTCTTCATTGAGAAAGAGCCGGGCTGGTACCAAATCAGAGATGAAATCAAAAGAAGGGTGATTTTCAGAAGGGACGACCTCAGCAGGAGCAGAGCGACCAAAAAGATGGACCTGATACTCTGCCGGAATGTGATGATATACCTCTCGAGAGAGATGATAGAAGAAATCTGGAAAAATATCAGAAATCTTACGACCAGCGGTGCGTATGTCGTTGTCGGCAGGTCCGAGACCATGATCCCACAGGAGAGAGAATACTTCGATGTAATTGACCCGTTAAACCGAATATATCGCCGTACTTGAGGCTGTTTTATCCATTTCTGCAGATGCCGGGTCACTATATTTGTCTGCTTCCGCTCCGAACAAACATAAAAATAAAAAAAGAGGAGGAGGTTTATCCTGATTCTGCGATTTGGTTATAGATTACAGTCCGAGACCTGCGGCAATCTCGTGTGCGGAAAGGCTGCTGCTCTTATCCGGGTAGAAGAGAGGAGCCATTATCTTTCCGATGGGCTTCTCCACCACGAGACTGTATGCGGTTCCGAACACCATGAGAACACCTGTACCAAGAGATGTGGCAGCCAGCACCGGAAGCGAGTAAATTGGGATATAACTCATCAGAATGCATATGGCAATGACCGCATATCCGAGGAGTATTCTTCTTATCAGGGTTCTCATTTTTCTTCACCGTATAACCTATAACCCTCCTTCTTTATTTAACCTATCATACGGATATCGCCTCTGATTTTCCCCGGTAAATATCATTAGTGATACGGGCGAGACTACCTTTATAAGAGGGGCGACGCCTGTTACATCATATGGTCAGAGACAGAGTAAAAGAGATACCGAAACTGCTTGCCGACACATATGCAGAGATCATTCTCTCGGCCACCTATCACTCTCCAAAGAGTGTTCAGGAGCTTACGGCGACATATGACATTCCCATTGCCGCATGTTATAGGAAGATACACGAACTTGAAGATGCCGATATGGTAAGATGCGTGGATATGATAAAATCTCCCAGAGGCAAGACAATAAAACTCTACCGGGCAAACATTAAAGAGGCACACCTTACATTCGAGAAAGGTGAGTTCAGAATCAGACTCCAGTTCAAAACCGAGAAAGAAGAAAAGGAATGGATCACGGTAAAACTTCATCCATGAAGGAACTATACGGAATTTTCTCTTCCATTCTGCTCCTCAAGAAGTTTCTGAAGAGAGCGCGTGTTTCTCTGAAGATATGCCAGTTCTTTCTTATCGAGAGTTCTCTCGTCCAGCGGGACTATCACAACGGACTCGTGACTCATGGTCATATCGTTTATATTCTCCAACATCCTCAGCACCGGGAAAAAGCCGTTTATGTTTATCAGGTATTCCAGCCCCTCTATTAAGACCACGCTGCGCTTTGTGCTCTCTATGAAATCGGTTGCCCCCTTCTCTATGATACCCAGTTTCTCCGGATGTACCGTGTAATTTCCGTAAATGGAACTGAGCCAGATAACAGGAGTGGTCTGAAGGTTGAACTCCTTCCTTACGAGAGCGGGATTTCTGCGGCATATGACCAGCCCGCCGGGTCGTCCCTTTTCGCATGTTTTGCACGGGCACGGAAGAGTGCAGGAGACACAGGCTATGCTCTCGCAAACAAAGCTGTCGTCCCTGTCGCAGTCATAACACCTCTTTCTAACAAGGTCGGCAAAGATACGGAACGATGTCTCGGCCTTCGGTTCAAGGCTGAGATAGATATGCCCCCATGGAATGTTAAGGGCCATCTTATCACCCGAACTGCTCACTTCTCCTAACTCGGATGCAGGAGGACGAACAGCCTCTTTCAGATTGAATTTCCTTCTGAACCTCTTCAGGAACATCAGACCTCCTCCGTTTGACCCTCGAGACCGGATTGGACGAGCCATATATGCATGGATGTTCCTTTCTCGCTGCTTTCTATCCATATGCTGCCGTCGTGTCTCTCAACGATTAACCTTACTATGGCCAGTCCCATAGCCCTGCGGCCGGGCTCATGCTCTCTGAATGCTCTGCGGGCGTAAAACGGCTGGAAAATAGATTTCCACTCTCCCCGCGGGATTCCGGGACCATGGTCCTTTACTATTACATGAACGCCTCCGTTCTCCCTCCTCACGGTAATCTCGATTTCCGAGCCGGGAGGGGAATAATGCGACGCATTCTCCAGAATTTCCGTGAGTGCTCTGGTTAGAAGGAAACGGTCCCCCACAAGATTCGTTACCCTGACATCCTTTTTCAGCACCTGAAACTGCTCTCTTATAGTAGGAACCTTCTCTGCCGCCTCTTCAATCCATTCCTCAACCGGAAAACTTTCGGTTACTATCTCATAGCCCTTTCTTTCCAGACTGAGAACAAGAAGGCTGTCGTTTACAATGGCCGTCAATCTCTCGGTCACATTTTTCATAACATCCAGGCGGCGCATTATCTTCTCATCCGCACCCCCTTTCAGAAGTTCACGCTCCAGTATCTGCTGATTGCCCTGTATGGTTGTAAGAGGTGTGCGCAGCTCATGAGCAAGCATGTGAAGCATTGCCTCCCTCGCCTCGCCTGCTTTCAGGCTCTCATGGTAGAGATGCCTGATTCGTTCCGACTTCTCGAATACATCGTTCTGAAGCCGCGTGAGGTGCGCATTAAGAGAGGCGGAAATCCTGTTTTTCTCCCGTAGTTCCTCCATGTCTGTCTTTAACTGAAGTCTCATCAGTTCGAAGGAGCGGGCAAGGTCCGCAATCTCACCGCTGCCTTTTATATCGATGGGGTGACTGAGGTCTTTGGAAACCCTATCCACTTCTTCTTTGAGAGCAATCACCGGATAGACTATGGAATCGGCAAACATCAGAGAAAGAGATAGAGAAATCAGCGCAAGAAATGCGACGAGAGGGAAGAAAATAAGAAATGTATTGTACTTTGATGCCTGTATCTGGGAGCCGGTATAATTCTCGAAAGAGTTCACTGCTGACATAAACACATCTCCCATGGAATCCACCTCATCGGCATTCACCACAATAACCAGCATCCAGTTCGTACCGTTTATCGGCACATAGGTAAGATATTTTCTGCCGTCCTTATATGGACATGACTCCTGACCAGGCTGGCCGGCGGTAATATTGACCAGCGCCCTGTTAAAGGTGGTGCTGTTCGACTCAAGCTCGATTATATTTATCAGAGGAACATCGTCCTTCCATGTGAGGTTCTCTCTTTCCATAAGAGATTCCAGAAACGGAGTGAGGGAGGGATGGCTTATCACATTGCCTTTCGTATCAACAATAAATGTTCTGTTCACCGGAAGAGAAGATGTGTTGGGAAGAAGGGCGGACAGTCCGGAAATCGAAATATCCACCGCTACCACCCCGTATTTCTCTCCGTTCACATATATGGCCCGGTTAACCGAAATCTGAAGGCCGCCACCGGACACACCGTAATACGGGGTCGTAAATGTGATATTGGCCGTAGAATTCACATACCAGTCCCTTGTTCTTGCATCGTAATCCTCCGCATAACCCCTATGCCACGGATAGGAACGGTGTACACCGCTTTCAGTGGAGATATAAAACCAGAGAAGAGGAGAATCCGTACGATTGTAAAGAGATGCCCATAGAGGGTCCATGAGGGCTGTCAGATTAATATCTCTCCCGACATCCGAATAATTAACGGAAGGAGAACTGTCGTTTGCAGGGTCTCTGTGGGGTGCGAGAAGATATACGGATGATGCAAGGGAGATGTTCTTACCATAGGACTCGCTGTAAAAGACATCGGGAGGCGGGGAATCCTGTGTATAGCTATCTATACCGGACTCACTGACATTTTTTTCAATCATGTACTCAATGTAAGCCGCCTGTGTATCCACGAGTTCTTTGCAATCCTCAATTCGGTCTTCCATAGGGGAAACATAAGACAGGGCGGTCCCGTACATATAAGAATTTACGAGAGCGGTAATGTTTTCCCGTGTCAGGTTCGTAAAATTTCGATGAAAGCTATCAAAGCCCTCGTGCATTGCGGAGTACTGGCTGTCCACCGCAATGTATGACACATAACTGACAAGAATAAGGGGCAGAAAAGAGAGGACCAGTGCAAGGGCTATTGCCTTCCGCCTCAGATCCCCTATCTTCTTTGCCACACACAGCACCTCCTTTGCCGCCCGGCGGTTCAGAGGAGGCCGGTCTTTTCCACGGCCGCCTCCACATCCTCTATGTTAAAGGGCTTCTCTATAAAATCAACGGCACCCAGTTCCTTCGCTCTGGCTTTCAACCTGTTCTGCATCAATGCGCTTATCACAATAATGGGAATGCCCTCATCCATCTCCCTTATTTTTTCCATCGCCGTGAGCCCGTCCATGCCGGGCATAAGAATGTCCATGCTGATGAGATCGGGCTTCATCCTCTCATACATCCTGACCACCTCTTCACCGCTGGTAACCACTCCCGCTATCTTAAAGCCCATCTCACGGAATATGTCCTGCAGGATATCGGATATGAACTCCGAATCCTCCGCTATAAGTACACTCCTCGTGTTAGCCATAGTATCAGGAGGACCAACACATTCCCATATAATTAAAGCCTTGCGGCCTGTTATCAAAAATGATAATGTATCTTAAATGGATATAATTGAGGCAAAGCGCTCCAGAAGTGCCTTTTCCTTATCATCCAGTATATCGGGATCCACGGAATAGACGAGAATGGCACCGGATGTGGCAACCATGTCGGAAAGATGATCCAGAAGGCTCTTTACCGCAAGAAAATCATTATTTGAGATAAGATACTCAATGCCATCTATGTATATTATGCCGCCTCCCTTCACAAACTCACGCACTACCGCCGCAACTCTGTTGAGGGTATCGGGGGGAATATTCCTTTCACCTCTTCTTCTCGTGAGCCAGACAAAGTTCGTATTTATGAGGTCGTACTTCTTTCGTATGCGCTCCGGATTCTCTCTGGTGAAGCAGAGTCCGTAATCGATTCCCTGACTTGCTTTCAGGACATTGAATAGGATGTCGAGACCTATATCATGCCCTTTTTCGAATATGAGGTATGTTTCCCCTTTTTTCAGGTTATATTGAGGAATTATCGGGAGTTTTTCTTCCTTCCGACGGGAGAGCTTCATAACAGTACCGGTTCCTAGAAAGGCAAGCGGCAGTATGTTTCGGAGCATCATACCGTACCCCATACCTGAATTATGTTGTTAACAACAATTTCGTTGGTGGGCTTGATTATGAAGTCTATGGCACCGGCACCTATGGCATCCACTATCATCTTCTTATTTACCATGGAACTCATGGCCACTATTTTGGCAGCCGGGTCAGACTTCTTTATCGCACTTACCACATCCACACCGCTCTTTCCCGGCAGAACCATATCCATGAAAACTATGTCAGCTCTGCTTTTCCGGTATAACTCCACCGCTTCGGTGTAATTCCCCGCCTCCAGAAAGTCGGTAACGCCCACCCTCACCAGAATATCCCGCATAACCGCCCGAAACATCGGAGAGTCGTCCACTATCATCACCCGCATTTTTTCACCGCCTGAACATCCGCATTTCCGCTTATAAAACTCTCGAGGTGATTATCGGATATGATATGTAAAAAAAGGGTCATGAGAAAAGGTCGCCCACGCCTCCCACACTGCCTATCTTTCAGATATATTCCTCCGCTTCGCTCTCGTCCGACTCATTGATAACCTTCAAGACGGAGAAATCCTTCATTTGCGTACTTAACGGGACATCATGAACGAGTACCCACCCGTTCCTTACCAGAGGCATATCTTCTCTTTTCGGAGCGTTTATTTTCACCATTTTACCACCGTTTTCTTCTTTTTCAACGGAATCAATTCGACGCTATTCTTAATATACCTCCCTACCTCATTATCCCGCCTGACTATCATCCCTGATTACCCTCTCTGATTATCAGGCTCGGAGCGACCGGAAAGAGAGAAAATGCACTACTTCTTCAGTTTTTTAACGGCGTTTATAAGCTGTTCCATGGCGAACGGTTTGACAAGTACGGCCGCGGCTCCGGCATCGAGAGCGGTGATGCCCATAACCTCATCGGCGGTTGCAAATATCACGGGAATGTCGGGGCAAAACTTCCGTATCTCCTTCATGGTTGCAATGCCGTTTAACACGGGCATTCGATAGTCCATAATTATCAGGTCAACCTTGTTACCATCCTTTATGAACTCGATTGCGGAAAGACCGCTGGCCATGGAGGCAACCACCTCCATTCCTGCCAGAGAAAGCATGTCAGAATAAAGTTCCCTCAGAACCTTATCATCCTCTATCACCATTACTTTTCTTAAAAGATCACCCCCTCTTCAGAAGAACAACGAATACGCTTCCTTTCACCTCGCCGTCCACCCTGAAATCCTCCACCCATATCTTTCCGCCGTAGTTTTCAACTATCTTTTTTACGAGAGTGAGGCCAAGTCCGCTTCCCGGAGAGCTGCGATTATACCTCTCAAAACGGCTGAATATGCTCTTTTTGTGCTCCTCCGAAATCCCGCCCGCCCTATCGATTACCTCGAACCTGTAGAATGACGGGTCGTCCTCCCACACCTCGGCCATCACATCCACCACTGCCGGATCGGAAGGGGTGTACTTGATTGAATTTCCGATTATGTTGATAAAAACATCAAAAAGAAGTTCGTCGGCAAGAACCGTATGAGTTCCCATTTTCACTTCCGTATTTATGCGAATATTCCGGCTGGCATATGTCTTCTTCAACTGAGAAATGACCTTCATGAGAACTATGCCCGCGTCCATCGGTACAATCTCTATTTTTTCCTCGTAAAGGCGGGAGAGTTTCTTTGCGTTCTCTAGAAGTTGATGCGCCGACTGCATCTGTATCCGTGCCATCTCCAGATACCTTCTCTGCTTCGGGGACAGCGTCTCGTCCGCGAGAAGCATGTCTATGGCAAGAAGAGCGCCCTGACTGTAGTTACCCATGTCATGGGTTATAAGGTCGGTGAACATCAGCAGTCTTTCGTTATCCCGGGTAAGTTTTCTTTCCATATCTTTCAATTCGGTAACATCCTTCAGAGAATGCAGTACCCGGACAATCCTGCCGTTCTTGTCGAAAACAGGTGTGGTATTAACCAGATAATCACCGTTCAGGTCGGGCCGGCCGACCAGCGATTTTTCCACATCGCCCTTCAGCAGCGTCTGCCTCATGGGGCATCTTTTAATGGGAGAATTCTGCTGATGGAATATCTCATGGCATTTCTTCCCCACCACATCCTCTTTTTTCATACCCAGCAGATTCAAAGCTGAAATATTGGCATCCATAATAGTGTAATCCGGTGCGTGAATGGTTACCGGATCAGCCATGGAATTGAAGAGACTCTCCAGCATCTCTCTCGATTCCCTCTCTTTTTTTCCCACCTTTATCATTTCCGTAATGTCGAGAGCCAGCAGAAGTGCCAGAGAGATTCCGTCCTTATCCGACGAAAACGGCTGTGCGAAGAAATGAATATGTTTATCTTTACACATCACTATCTTCGAATTCGTAGAACCGAATTCCATCGTCTTTTTCAGGGGACAATCCGCCGGCGGAGAAATCTCAAGGCAAAAAACCTCATAGCAGGGTCTTCCGGTAACATCTCCCATCTCGTTTCTCACCTTCATGTTACAGAATTCCACCCTGAAATCCCTGTTGATTATCATTATATATCTGTCTATGAGGTCATACCCCTTTTTAATGTCCTCCGAAAGAACGGGTGCAGGATTATCGTGGACAGGGACTATATCCTTTGCCTCTCGCTCTATCATCACAGAACCTCCGCCATAGTCAAAGTTATAGAGATATGTTTTATAAATAGATTTGTCCCATTATCAGAAATGATAACAGTGATTGCAACGGCAAATCTTATTTATACACGCTTCAATCCCGTATTGATGCTTTCATACCTGAAGATAATGCGGCCTCTCAACTCGGTAATGGCCACAACAGGAGTATTTGTGGGCGCACTTGTGGCGGGAGGCACGAGCATACTGACCGCAGCAGGCATAATGCCCGTGCTTCTGGCAATGCTCAGCGTCTTCTTTTTTATGGGGGCAGGCAACTCCCTGAACGACTACCTTGATGCCGATGTGGATGCAAAGAACCACCCCGAACGGCCGATTCCGGCGGGAAAAATCAGCAGGAAGTCGGCCCTTAATTTCTCCGTACTGCTTTTTATTCTGGCCGCGGCTCTGGCTGTCCCGATAAACATCTACGCCCTTGCCGTCGAACTGGTGGCCACATTCTTCATGGTCTCCTACGAAATATCCCTGAAAAAGAAGGGGCTGGCTGGAAACCTTACCATTGCATTCCTTACCTCCGCCCTCTTCCTCTACGGAGGCGCCGCAACCGGAGATATGACGAACACGGTAATCTTTTCCATGCTGGCCTTTCTCGTTTCCGTGGGCAGAGAGATAACAAAGGACATCGAAGACATGGAAGGAGATGAGGGAAGGGAAACGCTCCCCATGAAAATCGGAAAGAAAAGAGCGGGAGTGCTTGCTTCGGCCTTTATAACCGGCGGCGTCGCTCTCAGCCCGCTGCCCTATCTTCTTTCTCAGGTGGGCGTACTGTTTATTCCCACGGTACTGGCCGCCGATGCAATCTTTATATATGCCGCCGTAATCCTGAGACGGGACGAGCATGCTGGCCAGAAGATGTGCAAGGTCGGGATGCTGGTGGCCCTCGTAGCATTCATAATCGGAGTGATATGATGAGCGTTCTGGAACTTATTGAGGAGAGAAGGAAACAGGGAAAAAAGATGCACATGACCCTGATTGATCCTGACAAGCAGACTCCGGAAGTGGCGGGCAGCACCGCAAAAAGAGCGGAAGAACTGGGGACTGATGCCATAATGGTGGGCGGTTCCACCGGAGTTACACAGGATAACCTTGATAAGACCGTTCTGGCGATTAAAGACGCAACCAGCCTTCCGGTTATTTACTTCCCCGGAACGGCACGGGCAATAAGTCCGTACTGCGATGCAATATATTTTATGAGCCTTCTCAACTCCACCGACCCGAAAATGCTGGTGGGAGAACAGGTAAAAGGAGCCGTGGTTCTGAAAAAAATGAAGAATGTCGAGAAGATAGGCATGGGCTACATCATCGTTGAACCGGGGATGAAGGTCGGAGAAGTGGGAAAAGCGGAACCCGTGCCGAGAGACAGGCCGGATAAAGCGGTGGCGTATGCTCTTGCTGCCCAGTATTTCGGAATGAAACTCGTGTATCTTGAGGCAGGGAGCGGCGCACCGGAAGCCGTGCCATCGGATATGATAACCGCCGTAAGGGCCGAAATAGACATTCCCCTTATCATCGGAGGAGGTATAAGAGCTCCCGAAGCAGCTGGAGCCGCTGCAAAAGCAGGGGCGGACATAGTCATAACCGGTACGATTGTGGAACAGGCGGAAGACCTGAACATACTGGCAGACATTATTACGGCTGTGAAGAGTAATTAAGACACATGTTCAGGAACATCGCATGAATTCTGGTGTCGTCGGTGAGTTCCGGATGGAATGAGAGCGCAAGGCGATTTTCGCTTTTTACCATGACAATATCGTCCCTGAATCTGGCAAGCACTTCCGCATCCCCCCATGCATCGGTTATCAGAGGGGCCCGTATAAAGACAGCGTGAAACGGAGAATCCAATCCGACAATATCAAGGTCTGCCTCAAAGGAATCCTTCTGGCGGCCAAATGAATTTCTCATAACCGCATACGGCATGAGTTCGAGAAGTTTCGTTCCCGTTTTTTCCACCTCCTCATCACCCCTGCTGGCCAGCAGGACCGCACCGGCACATGTTCCCATTATCGGAGTGCCTGCCCGTACCATTCGGCGAATCGCAACATCGAGCCCGAACCGGACCAGAAGCTTTGATATGGTGGTGCTCTCGCCGCCGGGGAGTATGATCCCGGAAAGGCCGTCCAGCTCCCGTTCTCTTCTGACGGAAACCGCCTTCACGGGGATTCCCAGAGATTCGGAAGCCCTCCCCAAAGCAGATATGTGTTCTCTGACATCGCCCTGAATGGCGACTACTCCTATTCTCAACGGGTCCATGACCGGGCATCACGATTCCATATATTAAAATAGCACTGACAGATGGTAACATGTTTCCCGAAGGATTAATTAAGAACCACGGGATTGCAGTTGCATGGTAGAATTCGCAGAGAGAGTCAAAGACCTTCAGTTCTCCGGAATCCGGAAAATGTTCGACCTTGCAACGGAAGAGACCATTAACCTCGGCCTCGGAGAGCCGGACTTTCAGCCTCCTATTGAGGCCATAGATGCCGTTGAAAAGGCCATGAGGGAGGGTAAGAACAAGTATGGGCCAACTATGGGCATCCCCGCGCTCAGAGATAAGATTGCGGAGAGGGTCAGGAGGTACAGGCCGGATGTCACAAGGGATAACATAATGGTTACCGCCAGTGCAACAGAAGGCTTTATGACCACCATTCTCACTCTCATTGACAGGGGAGACGAGGTTCTGGTTCCCACTCCCGGTTTTGTGATTTACGAGCCTGATGTGCATCTTGCCGGCGGAAAGAGTATAAGATACACCCTGAAGTACGAGAATAACTTTATTCCGGACATAAACGAACTGGAATCTCTTATAACGCCCAATACAAAGGCCATTATCGTTAACTCGCCGTCCAATCCCACGGGGGCCGTTCTTTCGAAAGAGGATGTTATCGCCATGTCTAAGTTTGCGGAGGAGCACGGTCTCATAATCATATCCGATGAGGTCTACGACGAAATAGTCTATGAGAAAAAATTCACATCCTTCGCCTCCCACTACGATGACCTTGTTCTCATCAATTCCTTCTCCAAAACATTTGCAATGACCGGCTGGAGAATCGCATATGTCGCCGCATCCGAGGAGATACTGGATAGAGTTGGGAAGGTGCATTATCACACGATAGCCTGCCCCCCTACGCCCCTTCAATACGGCGTCCTTGCGGCACTCAACGACTCCCTCTATTATATCAAAGAAATGGCCGAGGAATTCAAAAAGAGAAGGGACCTCATCTACCGGAGACTGCAGGAGATCCCCGGAATGAACCCACTGAAGCCGGAAGGGGCTTTCTATGCGTTCCCGTCCTACGACCTGAGCATGAAATCGGAAGACCTTGCCATGGAGATTCTGAAAAAGGGAGTTCTGTCGGCACCGGGTTCCGCATTCGGAGAGGCGGGAGAGGGCCACATAAGGTTTTCCTACGCCAATTCCCGGGAAAACATAGAGAAGGCCATGGACATCGTGGAAAAGTACATGAGAGAGATGCAGTGAGCGTCAGACAACAATAGGACAATGCGTCATACACCGCTCGAAAGACGCTTTAAGACACCTCTGGCCGCTTTTTAGGAGGTTGACGGCAAAAAGATACATTTAGGAAAACTATAAATAGTATGACGCTTATCACCCATTCGTCGGACAAACTGTCCGACAGGATGGGATGCAACATGAAACTGTTTGGAAACCACAACAGAAGCGAAAAAGAAGTAGAAGAATGGATGAAAAACCACAGCATGGAGGACATGAAGGAACTCCTTCTGGCCAAGTATGTGGACGGAGAAGATGTATCTGAACTCCTTGATTTCATCAATGAGATGGAAGACAGAGTTTACAACACCAACTATCGGGAGACATCGGGCAAGTACGCCGTGAAGGGCACCGCGGCCTGAACTCCCCTATCTTCCTCCTCCACCTTTTTTTATTTTTATTTCACATCCTGCGGAGATAGCAACGGATTTCTTATAGCGGGGGAAAATAAGAAGTTGCCAAAGGGGATTTGGGCGGAGTGAGCCGGGGCCTTTTACCCGCTACTAGATTCCATCTCTAAATTAGACCCTCAATTTATCCTTTAATTGCTTAATGGGCTTCGGATAATGACCGACCCCTCGGTATTTTTTGGTGTAAATTGCCATAGTAGGACAATGATTGTAACATATCCAACACCCATAACACTTATTCATATTAAAAACAGGTCTCGGGCTGCATTTAATTGCTTCATACGGACATAGTTTTTCACATATACCACATCCTGTACAAAGTGACTCTTCCACATATTTGTTCCCCATATCTCTTCGTGCTTTAGTGCGAGAAAACACTGGTAACAACATATTCAATAAACCAACCCTTATTTTCTCTCTTTTGATTTGTTTATCTTTTTTAAGAAGATAACAAAGTTGAGCCAGTTCAAAAATAAAACTATTAAAATTCTTTATTTCCTTTTTACTTGGAGCCCCTTTATTATCTCTGCCTCTGGCAATCATCGGCGGATAACTTTCTGGTGTATGAAGAGAATGTCCCGCAATTACATGAAAGCCTCTTGCAGTAATCCATTTATCCATAATCTTGAGCGTTTTACCACTGATGAAACCATAAGTGTTAAACACAAACGCAGGCTTATTATCCTGTTCCGGTAATTTTTCTATAAAAGTCTGGACTAAATAGGAGGGAGCCAAAAAATCCGTGAAAGTGGTAAATCCAACAATATCGTACTTTTCTAGATTGGGGGCCCCATCTTTAACGATGTCGAAAAGATCAATCTCAATGTTTTTGATATTTTTTTTGATATACTGACAGGCCAATCTGGTATTGCCAGAGCCGGAATAGTAGCAAATAATGCCTCTCATTTTCACAACCTCGCTTTTATTATTCTCCTGACAGCAGGGATGCCGCATATACTTCCCTTTTAGAATGATGCCGGAGCATTTGTTTGCATATCTCTTAATTTGGAGAGGGGCCGTTCTCCGTCCACATCATATTCTTTTATAAGACATGTTTCTTTCGTATTTAAATCTAATGGGTTTTTAATTTTTTCAAATCCCTATTGGCTGCCGTGCTGTATCTCTCTATAAAGATGGTTGATTGAAACAAATTCGGGCTTGCGCACGAAATTAATGAGGCACCTATCTTTATATTCCTCCGCCCCTTCTCGCTCTCATGCTTCGGTTACCTCAGAGAGCGCTTGACATAATCACTACCGCCTACACGGTCCTTATAATCACCGGTTCTCTTCTCCCCTCTACCGGCCTTCTGTCGGCATCCGGCATGGACAAGGTGGAGCACTTCTTTGCATACCTCCTTCTTGCATTCCTTGTCTCTCTTACCCTGAGTCGCAGGTTGAAAAGGAGAGAA
>JAJSAE010000103.1 GCA_024281315.1 archaeon
GGCACAATCTCCACCTCTTGTTCTTTGTGTTCTTATGGCTGACTTATAGATCTCAAGGCTATAAAAGACTATCGTATGTGTTAAAAGATCTCCCAAAACCTTTTTAGAGATGCGTCGTATTCAGGCTCAATGAAGTTCATAACTGCTGCCCTTGGATACTTTGCATGGAAAACATGGGTATCCAGATTTAAGATTATGTTTCACCGAATGGCCGGGATAAATATAGGAAAGCATGTTATTCTGGGCAAAAACACTCTTGTATGGAGTTCAAAAAATCGGAAGGAGTGTAGGATAGGTGATTGCACTCATATAGAGTGCGATGTTATTGTAAGGGGTGATTCCTATTTTCGTATCGGAAAAGGCTCTTATATCGGAGCTGGTTCTTATATTGACCTTACGGCCCCGGTCATAATAGAGGACAGAGTGGCCATTGGGAACAATCTGACAATTATGTCCCATGATATGAGCTACAAATGGAGGGGATTGGGAGATATGATAGCCGAATCGGTGGTGATAAAGAAAGGTACATGGATTGGTGTGAATGTCACGATTCTCGCAGGCTCTACCATCGGCGAAGGATGTATAATCGGCGCGGGGAGTATTGTAAAGGGAAATCTTGAGCCATATGGCCTTTATGTGGGGATTTTGGCAAAAAGGATTAAAGACCTTCCGCACGGGGATACATATAAGAAAGAACAAGCTCGGTAGTGAGTTAATTTAAAGACCTTTTTGTAAAAAGAAGCAACTATCTACTATCGCAATACCTGCCCTAAACTTTTATACGATAATGTCTTTAGCAATCCAATGGCTTCAATGTCCCGACAGTCGGTTCTCATATTCCTGAGCAATGTACTGGGAAGTCTGGCTGGTTTTGCCACCATGTTTTTCATCCTCCGCTATATGGATCAGGGGAATCTGGTTCTTGGTACCATAGCCTTTGGAATGGGTTTTGCTGGACTTTTCAGCTCTATCAATAATTTAGGCTTTGCCCAGGCACATATAAAGAGAATATCCGAGGGACAAGATCTTGCCAGATGCAATGGAACTTACATTTTTCTAAAGTTAGTTCTCACCTCAATCTATATCATTGTAGTTCTTTGTGTAATTTACACATGGACCAACATTATAGGGAATGGTTTTGAAAGTAGTTATCAGCTCATATCTATCTATCTGTTTATGATATACTGGGCTCTTTTTTCAATATCCAGTATATTTATTTCAACTTTTCTTGGACAGAAGCATATCGCAAAAAGCCAGCTTATTCAGCTTTCCATACACGTAAGCCGCTTTACCGCCATAGTTGTTGTAATATTCTCGGCTCTCGGAATAATAATTCTGATGTGGTCGTATTCTTTCGGCATATTAATTGGAATTTTTATAGGAATCATTCTGTTCAGAGGTATCCCTATCTCTATGCCAACCAGAAGCTACCTAAAATCCTATGCAAGATTTGCATATCCTCTCGCCATTTCTTCTGTTCTAGTTATTGCAGCAACAAATATCGATGTGGTTATCATCCAGTATTTCTGGGGTGCGGTGAAGGTTAGTTATTTTTTCGCCGCTCAAAGAATATGGATAATGATCCTTTCCATAGGAACCGCAGTAGCAACGGTTCTCTTTCCATATCTCTCCCATAAACATGCTTCGAAGCAACTTCTTCAGGCCAATAAAATAGCCCTGCTTGCCGAGAAGTATATTGCCATGATAACAATACCCATCGGTTTTTTCATTATCTCTTTTACTGGGCTCGTCATTCCTATTCTCCTCTCCAGTGCCATGATGCCAGCTACACATACCATACAGATAATGACTTTATCTGGTATTGTATACGCCCTAAATCTCCCCTATGACATGTTAATAATGGGGATTGACCGTTCTGACATCTCCGGAAAACTTGCCAGCGGGAGGGCTATAATCAATATTTTTCTATCCTTCCTTTTTGTCTCTCCCGCTATCTTTGGCATAGAGCTATTTGGCCTTGGGCCTGTAGGTTCCGCCCTTGCCTCTCTTATAAGCATGTTGCTTCTTACAGTGGTGGTAAGGCATACTGCATGGAAGAAAACGGGAATTTCTTCGGACCCCAGATTCCTGATGTATATAGATGCTGCAATTATAAGTGCAATCTTCATAATATTTGCAGGGACATCTTGGGCAACCCGCTGGTATACGCTCTCTCTTCTCGGTCTACTCTATCTCGGCCTCTACGCCGCAATTCTTTATGTCATCGGCGGTCTTAAAAAGGATGATGTTTCCCTTATCCTCGATACGGTCAACCCTCTGAAAATGATTAGATACATTGGTGATGAGATAAGAGGAAAGAATTGAAGCGAGATATTTCTTGCGGTGCTAGCTCATCATGTGTTTCTTTTACCTATTTATTTCATTCCATACGGTGCCGCACACGCTTCCGATGGCCGTGCAGGTCTCCATTGATATGCCCTTTCCCGTAAGGTCCAGGTGGTATTTTCCCAGTTCCTTCTCCTTCCGATCCATACCGTGGGGTCCCAGGCCGAACAGCAGAATAAATGAGTCCCCGTTTCTCGCCCGTTTTCCCATTTCCGCAGGTGTTATTTCTTTCTTAGACGGCCGGCTCGTCGTTATAACAGGCGTCCCGAATTGTGGCGGAAGCCCCTTTTTCGGCAGGTCGAACCATTGAAACCTTCCCGCCCCCGCAAGTTCTCTGAAATACCTGCCCCCTTCCCCGATGCTGGTGCTGTCCGCCACGAAGTCGGCAATCTCCAGAGGGGTCTTTTTCTCCTCCGGGAAGGGAAACCCGAATGTTACAAGATTGAAATCGAAGGCTATCGCAAGAGGCGATGCTCTGGCCAGCACCCTGCGGTGCGCCTCCCTGAACTTCTGCCTGTCGTAGGTGTTGTAGAGGCCGATGGTAATTCTTCCGGGCATCCACTCACTCGGTTCGCAGGTCGAGGTTGCCTTTCTCGTCCCATTCAAAATTGAGGGGCGTTCTGTCGCCCCATATCTCCTTTTTCTGGAGCAGGTAGCCAGCAACAAGGCTGAGCCCTACTGTCGCTTCCACATGAGCCATCACCATCTTTGCCCGTCTGTTAATCTTTCCCCATGACTGAGCCTCTTTGAAAGTTGCACCCGAAAGTCCGCCCCAGTGCGCCGGGTCCATCCCTATCTGTATGGCATAGTGGTGTCCGCCGGGGTTGTATCCGAGGGTTTCCGCAATGACCTCTGTCTGCTGGATATAATTCTTCGGCACGCCGCCGCCTATGTATATAACCGCCGTCTTCTTCGATTTGAACTTTATCTGCGAAATCTCCCAGTTGTCCTTTATGGGGTCTATGTGCATCATCTCTCGCCCCTCTTTCAGCATCTTCGCGTAGTATCCGGTGAGCCCTATTCCCGTGGAGCTATCGTTGAGGGCGGGGACGAATACGGGAGTCCCCTTCAAATGGGCCGTTCTGAGGATGGAGTTGTCGTCATCCACCTTCGACCCCAGAATGTCCATGAATTCCCTGCTGGAGTAGTGCTTAGGCGGAAGAGATTCGGCGATCTCCCCGATGTATGCGTCGGTTTCTCTGAACTTTTCCTCGTCCACGATGGTGTCGTATATCCTGTCCAGAAAGTGCTCCCGGAGCATCAGATCGTCTATTTCCGGCACGGTTTTGTAGTGGTGGTATCCTCTGGCCTGATAGAAGTCCTGATAGGGTATGGCCCCGATGCTCACGACCACATCCACCAGCGAGTGCTTTACAAGGTCTCTTATTATTTTCCTCATTCCACCTGCAATTAGAGCACCGGAAAGGCCGAGCATGATGGTGGGCCTGTTTTCATCCTCCACCGCATCCTTCCATACCTGCGCAGCTGTTGCGAGGGCCCTGCTCTGAATGGATGAGTCCTGCCATGCCTCTAAAAGGTCGGCCACCGTGCTGATGCGGTCGAAGTCCACATGCTTTACTTTGTCCGTGAGTAATTCCTCTCTTGACGGCTTCATGGGCGGGAAATAGGGGGAGAGTACTTATATTTTTCACCATGCACTCCATAATGGCCGTTCTTCAGTGACACTACATCATTATTCCATAATCCTCCTTATAGGAAAAACAAACTTTGGGAGAAATGGACAGAAATGGGGCGTTAGAGTTATATATGCTCCGTCCATCGAATAATCAGGGAGCATCTGCCAAAGCAGCGAAACGATGGGCAGTTCCATCCCGCAAAAGAGATAACAATCGGAGGTAAAAATATGAGCATGTTCTGTTATCAGTGTCAGGAGACGCTGAAAAACTCGGCCTGCACCGTCCAGGGTGTGTGTGGAAAGGATAGCGATACCGCGAATCTTCAGGACCTTCTTGTCTATGTGGCAAAGGGCATCTCCGTGGTTTCGGAAAGAGCCGGAACCGCTGACGGGAAGATCGGGCGCTTTGTGGTGAAAGCACTCTTTACCACTGTTACGAATGTGAATTTCGACAGAGAGAGCCTTGTCGGATTAATCAGAGAAGGGCTCTCGCTCCGTGAGGAGATAAAAAGGAATTACGGTGTTGACGGAGACCTCCATGATTCGGCGGTCTGGTTCTCCGATAGTGAGGAGGAGTTCCTTGAGAAGGCGGAACATGTCGGTATACTTGCCACAGAGGATGAGGATACCCGTTCCCTGCGTGAGCTGCTCATTTACGGGCTGAAAGGCGTATCCGCTTATGCTGACCATGCTGCGGTTCTGGGCTACGAGGACGATGCCATTTACAGGGAGATAATAAGACTGCTCGCGTCCACCACGAAAGACCTCAATGCGGACGAAATGGTCGGCGAAGTAATGAAGGCCGGCGAGCTTGCCGTTAAGGTAATGGCACTTCTGGACCGGGCAAACACCGAAACATACGGCCACCCGGAAATCACCGAGGTGAACATTGGCGTTGGCAGCAACTCCGGAATCCTCATTTCCGGTCACGACCTGAAAGACATGGAGGAACTGCTGAAACAGACGGAGGGGACCGGTGTGGATGTCTATACTCACGGTGAAATGCTCCCTGCAAATTACTACCCTGCCTTCAAGAAGTACGCACATTTTGCGGGAAACTACGGAAATGCGTGGTGGAAGCAGCCCGAAGAGTTCGATAAGTTCAACGGCCCCATACTCATGACGACCAACTGTCTGGTCCCTCTGCGGGAATCGTATAAGAACAGAGTCTTTACCACTGGCCTCGTAAGTTACCCCGGCCTGAAGCATATCCCCGATAGGGAAAACGGAGAACCCAAGGATTTTTCGCCGCTGATCGAGATGGCAAAGACATGCCCGCCCCCTGTTGAAATCGAGACAGGGACCATTGTAGGCGGTTTTGCGCACAATCAGGTAATGGCACTGGCGGATAAAGTGGTGGATGCGGTGAAAACCGGCGCCATCAAAAGATTTGTAGTCATGGCAGGATGCGACGGACGCCACAGGACCCGACAGTACTACACGGATGTTGCGGAAGAACTCCCGAAGGATACGGTGATTCTCACGGCCGGATGTGCCAAGTACCGCTATAACAAGCTGGGCCTCGGAGACATAGGCGGCATTCCGAGGGTTCTCGATGCCGGCCAGTGCAACGACAGTTATTCTCTTGCCGTCATTGCGCTCAAATTAAAGGAAGTCTTCGGGCTTGAGGATATAAACGACCTGCCCATTTCATTTGATATAGCATGGTACGAGCAGAAGGCCGTGACCGTTCTTCTTGCCCTGCTTTATCTCGGAGTGAAAGGCATCCGTCTGGGTCCGACACTCCCGGCATTCCTCTCGCCGAATGTGGCAAAAGTGCTGGTGGAGAACTTTGATATCAAACCGATTGGCGATGTTAAGACAGATATCGAAATGATGATGCAGGGAAGATAAGCGCATCCCCAAACCCTTTCGATTGCATTTTTCTAGCATATGGAGGTAATCAATGCATTTCCCCACATCTACACAATAACCGTTAAATACGGCATGAGGATTCCTTGATTGTGATATCATGGACCCCTCCATAGTAAAAGAATTAGAGGCCATTGTGGGACCGGAGAATGTATCAACTAGCGTTGCGGATACTTATGTGTTCGGTTTTGACTCCTCCATTCACCGTCACAAGGCCGATGTTGTCGTTATGCCCGTCAGGACGGAAGAGGTGAGCGATATTGTTAAACTTGCGAATCGCCACAGGATACCGGTTGTTGCCAGAGGCGGCGGGACTGGTCTTTCCGGCCATGCGGTCCCCGTAAAAGGCGGAATCGTACTCTCCACCAGAAGGATGACGAAGATAATTGATGTACGGGTTGAGGACCTTTATGTCCGCGTCCAGCCCGGTATAATTAACGACGACCTCAATAAGGTGCTTATGAAGAGGAACTTCTACTTCCCTCCAACCCCGGGAAGCGGCAAGGTTGCCACAATCGGCGGAATGGTTGCGAACAATGCCTCGGGCATGAGGGCCATCAAGTACGGGGCCACACGGGATTATGTCATGGGCATGGAGGTGGTTCTGCCTACGGGTGAGCTGGCCCACTTGGGCACGAGAACCATAAAGAACTCCTCCGGGTACCAGCTGGACCGCCTCATTGTGGGGAGCGAGGGGACCCTCGGAATAATTACCGAGATAACCCTGAGGATCATGCCAGTTCCCGGAAACAAGGCCCTTGTCCTTGCGGCATTCGATGACCTGAGGAAGGCCGGCCAGACCATCTCCGATGTTATAGCGTATCCTGTTATTCCGTCGGCAATGGAGTTCATGGACAGGACATGCATAGATGCTGTGATATCCGCTTTCAATGTTAATTTTCCGCATTCCGAGGCCATCGTTATGATTGAACTGGACGGGCATCTGGCCGAGATTGCGGATAACATGGAGATCGTGGAAAAGATAGCCTCCGATGCCGGTGCCATAGAGGTCCGCTCCTCCGACGACCCGAAAGAGATGGCGGAGTGGGTTGCTGCGAGAAAAGCGGTTCTTCCGGCCATGAGTGCCATGCCGAATAAGGCTTCCGTGGCCCTGGCTGACGATATGTCCGTTCCGATTTCAAAGATTCCCGATGCGGTTGTGGCATTCCACGAGATAGCGAAGAAGTACGACATTATAATAGCCACATACGGCCATGCGGGAGACGGAAACCTGCACACCAAATTCCTTCTGGATGTAAATGATGCGAAGGCGTGGAAGCGCGGTGAAGCGGCTGTGGGCGAGGTATACGCCGTTGTCAACTCCCTCGGTGGGACCACATCGGGCGAGCACGGAATCGCCATAACCAAGGCTCCCTACATGCGGAAGGAAAGAAAGGACACGCTTGCGGCCATGATTGCTATAAAAAAGGCTCTGGACCCGAATAACATAATGAATCCGGGAAAGCTTTTCGAGTGGGAAGGCCTCATTCTCGCTGATTTGAGGTACCCCGCAGAGGTTGAGGAGGACGGCCATCCGGCCGAGGGCTTCGGGGAGGGGGTGGAATGATGGCAGAATTTAAACCGAACAGACTCAACTCCGTTGTGGATGAGATGAACACATGCACCGCCTGCGCCACATGTCTTGTAACCTGCGATGTTTTTCAGGTTCTTCAGTGGGACTCCAGCTCTCCGAGAGGAAGGGTTCAGCTGGCATACGGCCTTTATACCGGCGAGATTGAGCCGGATAACTCGGTTCTCACCAGAATCTACCAGTGTACCAAGTGCGGAAGGTGTGAGCAGGATTGTCCCTCGTCCGTTAAACTTCTGGATATATTCGAGGCCGCAAGGCACGACCTTTTCGAGGCGGGCTATCGGCTTGAGAAATACGAGAAATTCAGCAACAAAATTCTCACCGAAGGGAATCCCTATAACGGCGAGGAGCCCAGATGGAAGATATTCGGAAGGGAGCCGAAGGAGAGGGCGGAGGTGGCATACTTCATGGGCTGCAAGGTGGCGTTTCAGGAGCCGGAGATGGGCAGAGCCACAATCGGCCTTATAGAACATCTGGGTGTGGATTATACCCTTCTGGATGAAACATGCTGCGGCGCACCCCTTGTGAATGCCGGGGTATCGGACGAGGAGATAAGAAAGATTGCAGAGGAGAATGTTCGGGAGATTGAGAACCGAGGGGTTAGGAAGGTTATTTTTTCGTGTCCATCGTGTATGATGAGCTTCAGGGACCTTTATTCGGAATTCACGGACCTGCCATTCGAGACAGAGCACGAGGTGGAATTCTTCCAAAACTTCGGTCTGGAACTGGAACATACAGATGAGAAGGTAACCTATCACGACCCGTGCCATCTGGGCAGGCACTACGGAATATACGACGAGCCGAGAAAACTCATTGCTAGAGTGCCGAATATCAACTTCGTTGAGATGGAGAACACACGGGAAAAGGCCCTGTGCTGCGGTGCGGGTGGAAGCATGAAACTGGCTGATAAGGAACTGGGCATAAAGGTAGGAGAGAAGCGCATGAAAGAAGCTGACGGCAGGACAGTGATAACCGCATGCCCCAACTGCAAGAACAATCTGAAGATTTCAGGGAGAGTTAAGGGTGTCTCGGAACTGCTGTATGAGAATCTGAAGAAAGAATAGTTAGCCCATCTTCTCCAGCAGGCCCATGATTTCGTTCTCGAATATGGAGATAAAGTCCTTGGCGATGTCCTCTTTCATATTTTCCGGGATTGCGGTGAGGCCGAGGCGCGCAGTTGCCTTTCCAATCTTGGCCATTGCCATTCCTTCCTTTATTTTTGCCTCTATCAGCGCCTCCACTCCTGCTTTCAGTTCTATCTTTATGTCGGGATTTTCCTCCAGTTTTTCCAGGATATACGCTTTTATCTGATCCTTGACAACATCCCGCGCGGCATCCATGAGCAGTTTTTCGCTGTCTATCATTCCGGTAGTTCCCTCAAGCAGAGTCTTTATACTGTCGCTCATTCTTTCACCGCCCCCTCATTGGGAAACTCGCATATATAACTTGTGATGGTAATCGGCAGGCGGGAACGATTTTTAGAGCTTTCGGTTCTTTGATTGCGTAAGCATCTCTTCGCCTTTTTCGGTTATGTGATAGATTATCCAGTTCTTCCTTCTGTCGCCGATAATCAGGCCGCTCTCTTTCAGGACCGCCAGATGATATGAGAGCTTCGAGTCCGGCATTCCCGTTACCTTTTTAATCAGGCAGACACAGAGCGGTTCCACAGACAGAAGGTGCAGAATTTTGAGGCGTATCGGGTCGGATAGGGCATGATATACCTTGCTCTCCTCCTTCAGTTCCACATCGTCCGGCAGGCTCTCCTCTATATTTTCCATTCCGCCGTGGGCCTCCAGTTTCTCCTGCAGGAAGTCAGGGACATTCATTTTAATCATCTTCGTTCTCAATCCACATCCTTTTCTTTCTATTTAAACCCATTGCTCCTTTGAACTTTGTGTAGGTTACGGATTTTATTCTACTGGTGCAGCCTTGCGCTGTAAACGGTTAAGTAAAAGAAAAAAATAAGGGATTTATTCGCTTCGGTGCGCTTATTCTTCGATGGTTATAGACTGGGTCGGGCAGTTGTCCACGCACTCGATGCAGCCGTCTATGCAGGCTTCGGGATGCTCCACCTTGGAAACATCCTCTATTACAAAGAC
>JAJSAE010000104.1 GCA_024281315.1 archaeon
CGTACTTACTTTAAGCATCTGGCCCGGCGCAAGGTTGTACTCCACAAGGTCTCCCGGCACATGCATGAAGACAATGCCGTTCCCGCTGAATCTTTCCAGTATGAACCCTTCTCCTCCGAAAAAGCCGGCACCGAGTTTTTTTGTGAATGCAATACTCATCTCCACGCCGTCCTGAGCCGCAAGGAATGCATCCTTCTGGGCCATGAAATCCCTGCCCGGCGTTATGGGTATGGCAAGAATCTTTCCGGGCAGGTTTCCCGCAAACGCCACGGTCCCAGGCCCTCCCATTGGCTGGAACTCGGTGAGGAAAAAACTCTCACCGGCAAATTTCCGGCCTATACCTTTCATTATACCGCCTCTGTTTCTGGCAGTCATCATCATGTTTCCGCTCATGTGGTTCATCGCTCCTGCCTCGGCATAAAGCCCCTCGCCCGGTGCGATTTCCACGATAACAGCCTGAAGATTGCTTCCGAGTATGTTGTACTTCATTATATCACCTGGCCGACATTTCCTTTGCCTATTAAACCTTTTTCTCGGGGCCGATAAAGAATCAGCCGGACTTTCCTTCCAGTGTAACTCCTCTCTGTCCCTGATAGTTCCCCGATCTCCTGTCGTATGTCTTTTCCGCCCCCTCTTTCAGCAGGTGGAACACCATCTGGGCAAACCTGTTGCCGATGTCTATTTTCACGGCCTCATCGGAGGAGTTGTAGGCCGCCAGAGTCAGGGTTCCGTGAAAACCGGCATCTATCATGCCGAAAGAGGCGATTATTCCCTTTCTGGCCCATGTGGTCCGTATCCACAGCGTGGCTGCAAGATTGGGGGGACACTTTACGAACTCCTTTGTCGACACGGCAAAACCGCTTTTAGGAGGTATTTCCGCAATCCCCTCTTTCACCGTCTCCTTTGCGGCAAAGATGTAGATTTCCTCTATGGTCAGGTCGTAGCCGTTGGGGGTGAGATTCTTCTCCTCGAAGTTTTCAATACCCATATCCCCAGATTTCAGCATCTCCCTGATGTTCGCATCGCTCAGTATCATCTTCTCACACCTCCGTACAAGGGCAGCCTTCTCTGCTCTCAGAAATTCGGGGGATAACAGCGCCTATCAGTCCTCTGACCTTTTCCACATTTTGGTTCATGGTTTCCAGCACTTCTTTAAGGCTCACGGCTTTGTCGGCCCATACATCGTAGTCCGTTATCATGGCCACACTGGCATAGCACATCCCCATCTCCCTCGCCAGTGTTATCTCCGGTACCAGCGTCATTCCGATTATATCCGCAAACTGTCGGAACATTCTGCTTTCCGCCCGTGTGGAGAAGCGAGGGCCTTCGATACAGATGTATGTGCCGTCTTTATGGGCGGTAATTCCCTGTTCGTTTGCAGCGGAGGAAAATATCTCTCTGAGATGGGGACAGAACGGGTCCGCCATGGATATGTGTCCCGAGGTGCCCTCGTTCCTGAATGTATATGTCCTGTTCTTGGTGAAATCTATAAATTGGTCAGGAAAGCAGAGGTCGCCGGGCCTGTAGTTCTCCTTGAGCGAGCCAACTGCTCCCACGCCTATTACTCTCTTCACACCAATCTCGTTAAGCGCCCATATATTCGCCCTGTAGTTGACCATATGCGCCGTGTATTTGTGAGCGGGGCCGTGCCTTGAAAGGAAGGCCGTTCTCTTTCCCATAAATGTTCCTACCTCAATGGGGGCCGACAGCCTGCCGTAAGGGGTGTCCATCTCTATCAGTTCCGCATCCTCAAGAAGTTCCGACTTGTACACACCGGAACCGCCTATTATTGCAATCTCCGCCTGCTTCATGAAGGGGGAACGGGACGATGGATAAAAGGTTTTTCGCATCTGACAAAAAGCATATATCCTCCCGCTCCTTCCCTCTCTTCATGCTAGATATCAGGTTCATCCGTGAAAATCCAGAGATTGTAAGGACATCCCAGAGGAGAAGGCACGACAGCGAAGGGGTTGTAGATGAGGTTATGAGATATGACAACCTGTGGAAAGAGACACTTAAGAAAATAAACGACCTCCGGGCCATCCGCAACCGGAAAAGCAGGGAAATCGGGCAGATAAAGAAGGAAGGAGGGGACATCTCGGGAATTTCCCGGGAAATGAAAGACATATCCTCGGAGATTAAGGAACTGGAGGGAGATGTGGAGAGCTACCTTACCGAGAGAGATATACTCCTGAAAAGCATACCGAACCTTCTGCATGAGTCCGTTCCAGACGGAAAAGACGAGGATGACAATGTACCTATCAGGTTCTGGGGGCGGGCAGCGGTGCGGCCGTCTCACATAAAAGAATTCAAAGATGCTTCTCTCGGAGAAATGGAGTACGAAGAACTCGATTTCGAGCCGGTAAGCCATGTGGATTTGATTGATAAAAGAGAATGGGCGGATATAGCAAGAGCGGCAAAGGTATCATCCTCGCGCTTCTATTACCTTAAAGGGGAACTGGCTGTTCTCGATGTGGCACTACAGAGGTTTGCAATAGATTACCTGAGTAGAAAGGGCTATGTTCCGGTCATCCCCCCGTACATGCTGAGAAGGGAAGCAATGGAGGGCGTAACGGACCTTGGCGCATTCGAGGATACCATCTACAAAATAGATGGAGAGGATCTCTATCTGGTAGCCACTTCCGAGCACCCCCTCGCATCGATGTATATGAACGAGATTCTGGAGCCGGACATGCTACCGCTAAAATATGCCGGAATCAGCACCTGTTTCAGGAAGGAGGCCGGGGCACACGGTAAAGATACAAAGGGCATATTCAGGGTGCATCAGTTCAATAAAATAGAGCAGATGGTCTTCTCCAGA
Source organism: archaeon (assembly GCA_024281315.1). Lineage (GTDB taxonomy): Archaea > Thermoplasmatota > Thermoplasmata > JAJSAE01 > JAJSAE01 > JAJSAE01. The sequence continues at coordinate 2,822 of JAJSAE010000104.1, forward strand.
CCGGAGAATTCATGGAAGATTCATGAAGAACTGATAGCCAATGCGGAGGGGATTTTCAGGGCTCTGGAACTGCCGTACAGGGTGGTCAATGTATGCTCCGGGGATATGGGGGCTGTGGCCTCAAAGAAGTACGACCTTGAGGTATGGATGCCGGTTCAGGGAAAGTTCAGAGAGATGGTGTCGGCCAGCAATGTGCTTGACTATCAGGCCAGACGGCTCAACATAAGATACAGAGGGAAGGGTGAGAACATATTCGTCCACACCCTGAACAGCACGGCTGTTGCCACCACCAGAGCTATTGTAGCCATACTGGAGAACCACCAGACAGATGATGGAAGAATAGCCGTACCGGAGGCCTTGCGGCCGTATATGGGTGGGTTGGAGTTTATGGGATAAAAGATGTCACGGGCGTATTAACATTCATCGCCTCTGCCCTTTAGATTTGAGGTCTGAAAATAAAAATAATTAAAGGGTTTTACTCAATGTCTATTCTCTTCATCCCTGTTTCGCTCTTCTTCATGCTCACATCCAGCACGCCGTTCCTGTATGTGGCCCTTATGCTTTCCTCTTCTACGGCCGCCGGCAGGGGGATGACCTTCTCGGTTTCTCTCTCTTCACCGACAGCTTTCACCACCAGGGAATTTCCGTTGAGATAGACTTCTATGCCATCCTTTCTGAATCCGGGCAGTTCCATAGTAACCGTTACCTCGCTGTCCGTTTCGTTGATGTCAAGCATGGGGTCCTTTTCGTCGGAGATGCGCTCTTCCGCTCCATAACCGCCTCTGGAAAGCCTCCCGAAATCGCCAATTCCCGTTCCTTCGGGGGTATTTCCCCACTGTTCGATTATCGGTTCCTGCCCCGGCATCTTTACCATGCGGTATCCATAACTGCGGACCGCCGGTTCTTCCGAGAGCAGGTTCGGCCAGTCGTCGGCCAGCAGGCTGTCGGGGAGCGTTGGCATCTCCCTGTCGATATCCATCATCTGCCTCATCCTCATCATTTCGGCGAGCATTCTTTTCTCCATCTCACTGAACCAATCTTCCATATTCTCACCTCCTTACATCTTATTTTCCATATCTTCGTGGCCCTTTTTTATCTTCTCTATGGCCTCTTCGAAGTGCTTCATGGAGACCTTCTGCGTCTCAACACTCTTTTTATCCACAGGCTGCCCGGAGATGATGTACTCCCTTATCGCCAGCATTACCGCCTCATTGCAGACCGCGGCAATGTCCGCACCTGTGAATCCGTCGGTCATTTCCGCCAGTTTTTCGGTATCCACATCATCCGCAAGGGGCCGACCACCTGCATGTATCTCAAATATGCTCTTTCTCGCCTCCTTATCCGGCGTGGGAACATAGACCATTCTGTCGAACCTTCCCGGCCTCAGCAGTGCGGGATCGATTATATCCGGCCTGTTGGTGGCCGCTATCACCGTCACATTGTGCAGGCTCTCCAGCCCGTCAATCTCCGTGAGTATCTGGGATATCACCCGTTCCGTTACCTTGGAATCGAAGCCACTTCCTCTTGTCGGTGTTATGGAATCTATCTCATCGAAGAAGATAACACATGGTGCCGCCTGTCTGGCCTTCCTGAAGGTCTCTCTAACAGCCTTCTCGCTCTCGCCGACCCACTTGGAAAGGAACTCCGGCCCCTTCACGCTGATGAAGTTGGCCTGGCTCTCCGTTGCAACCGCCTTTGCCAGCAGTGTCTTACCGGTTCCGGGCGGGCCGTAAAGGAGTATCCCTCTGGGCGGTTCCGCATTCATGTGCTTGAATATGGGGCCATATGTCAGGGGCCATTCCACAGCCTCTCTTAACTCCTGCTTCGCATTATCAAGGCCGCCGATTTCTTCCCATTTCACATTCGGAGTTTCTATGAGCACCTCTCTCAGCGTTGAGGGCTGCATCTCCCGCAGTGCGGACATGAAATCGTCCTTTGTTACTTTCAGGTTGTTCAGTACCTCCGCAGGTATCGTGTCCACTTCCAAATCGAGGTCAGGAATCACCCTTCTGAGGGAGCGCATTGCCGCCTCCTTGCTCAGTGCCGCAAGGTCAGCCCCTGCATATCCGTGTGTGAGGGCTGCGAGCTCCTCTAAGCTTACATCATCAAACAGAGGCATGCCCCTGGTGTGTATGCTGAGAATTTCCAGCCTCCCTTTTCTGTCCGGGATGCCGATTTCAATCTCTCTGTCGAACCTTCCCGGCCGTCTCAGTGCCGGGTCAAGGGCATGGGGTCTGTTGGTGGCTCCGATGACAACCACTTTCCCCCTCGATTCGAGGCCGTCCATGGTTGCCAGCAGTTGCGCTACTATTCTTCTCTCCGTTTCGCCGGACACCTCGTCCCTCTTCGGGGCAATGGAATCAATCTCGTCTATGAATATGATGGCCGGTGCGTTCTCCTCGGCCTCCTTGAATATCTCCCGGAGCCTCTCCTCGCTCTCGCCATAGAACTTGCTCATTATTTCCGGGCCTCCGATGCTGTAGAAGTTGGCATTTGTCTCGCTTGCAACCGCCTTTGCCAGCAGCGTCTTACCGGTTCCGGGCGGGCCGTGCAGCAAAACGCCTTTCGGTGCTTCAACTCCCAGCCTGTCGAATAGTTCAGGGTGTCTCAGTGGGAGTTCTATCATCTCCCTGACCTTCTTTACGACATCTTCCAACCCGCCGATATCCTCGTAGGATACCTTGGGAACCTTCAACGCTGCTTCCTTCACCGGTTTATCACTTATCTTAACACCGGTGCTCCTCTGCATCATAACCGCTGCCGCCGACGGGCTGTATGAAACTACCACAAGGTCAATCTTCCTGCCCATCACATTTATTTCCACGAAATCCCCCTTGGTTAGTATTCTCCCTTCCAGCAGCTGCTTCAGGTATTCCTCGCCCCCCATTATCTTCAGGGATTGTGTCGGGGCGAATGTTACCTTCTTCGCATCTATGGCATTTACTTTTTTTACGGCCACCTTGTCGTCAATTCCCACACCGGCATTCCTTCTTATGTTGCCGTCTATTCTTATGATTCCGCGGTTTGAATCCTCACTGTAACCCGGCCAAACAATGGCCGCCGTTGAATTTTTACCCTCAATCTGAATGATGTCTCCTGTGGAAATCTCAAGGATATCCATGAGCGCAGGGTCTATTCTTGCGATTCCCCTGCCCACATCTCTTGGTTTGGCCTCTGCGACCTTCAGTATTTTATTGTTGTTTTTCATTTATATCACCTCTTTTTCACTGCTCCGCAATAATAGGAGATAAGGGAAGGGTTTTAATCCACCTTGATCGAGAACTTCTTCTGGCTGGTGGGTTCCTTCTTGGGGATTGTTATCTCCAGTACCCCGTTTTTCATGCTTGCTCTGGCTTCGGAGCCCACCACCTCCTCGGGCAGCGGGATTTCCCTGTGGAACATGGCGTATTTTCGCTCCTTGTGATAGAAGTTTTCCTCTTTATTTTCCTCTTCTTCCTTGCTCTCTCCTTTTATAACAACACTGTTTTCTCCCACCTCAATGTCCACATCCTCTTTCCTGATGCCGGGCATCTCGGCACTTATCACTATCTCTTTGCCGGTATCCCTTACATCAACCGCAGGAATGCGTATTCCTCTCTCTGGCGTTATATCATATCCAGACAGGGGATAGAACATGTCCTCAAAACCGCTTCTCAATTCACGGAAGACCCGGTCCATGTCTCTGAGGAAGGCCTCCGGTGTCCAGACATCGATAGGTGCGAGTTTGTCGTCCTTTTTTCTTATCCTTACCATGCTATCACCTCCTTCTTATTGCGGGCAATCGCATATAACACTCTGTATGTTCTTCTATATAAATCTTTTGGTTAAACTATGACAAAAAATTGTAATAAAACAGGGCGAGAGAAGCCTTAAATACCCGGAGAGGAATATGTTCAGCATGAAGATATGCTGGAACTGCCATGTTCTGAACGACGACAACTCCGAGAAATGCTGGAACTGCGATGCGGCCATGCGTGATGCGCCCCCTTATCTGCCCGTGGTTGTCTATCCGAATCCTCACAGAGCCTCGGAACGGGAAGCGGTTCTCCTATTCACAAGCGTGACCATCATTATTCTAATATTTCTTATCCCTGTTATTCTCGGAGGTTTCGTCACAAGCGGACAGGTATATCAGTATGATACGGAGCCCAATAACACATTCTCATTTGCCACAAATGTTTCCCTGCGCGACAGCAGTTTGAAGGGTTTTGTGAATCAGTATACGGACCATGAAGATTTCTACAGATTCTCCTTTTCAAGACCGGTAACCAGCCTTAATTTCACCCTCGTATTCGAGGATAGAAACCTTTTTAACATAACGGTTTACGATGCAAACACGCATCTTCTCAAACCGATGAGGAACTCCACATCTTCGGAGCACATGCTTGTCGAGAGGGCCAACCTTGAGCTGAACGGAAGCCGGGGCGACATCTATGTCAGAATTGCGGCGGAAAGAGGAGGGGGAGAATATGCGCTCCATTTCAAAGTAACTCCCGACCAAGGAGGATATCCGTCATGGGATTCCGTAAGCGGGGCGGAGGTGAGCGGCGAAGGGAAATCCTTTTCCTCGGCCATACCTGTTTATGAAAGCGGAAACTATCAGGCCCAGATGGACTCCGTTACTTCTCCCGTGCAGATTTACTCCATACCGGTGAACGGGGGAGAGTTTTTTCAGTGCAACATATCCAAGTTTGTGAATACCGACATCAATGTGAACCTCTACGATTCGGGCAAAAAGCTCATGACCTCTTCTTTTTTTTTGAATGACCGGAGCGAACTGGCCTTTGCCGTCCAGCAGGATGATACATACTATCTCGTCATCAGGGATTTACGGGGCAAAGGGACAATTTTTCTGGACATCAGCATCTCTCCGAATCCTATGTACGACGGAAATAACGACATTAAGGACGCGAAAGCGATAACCGAAATGTTCGTCAACGGGGAGGTGAAACAGGGGTATGACGATACGGATTACATTAAAGTATTTCTGACGAAGGGGGAAGCAAAGTCGGTTGAGGTCAAGCCCTTATCTCCGCTCTACCTTTCGCTCATGGATGACGAGGGGAAAATACTGATGAATGAGAAGATGGACGACCGGACAGACTTCTACATTAACGCAAATGAGACCGGATACTATTATATGCGAATTATACCCGAAGGTTACAGCAGCAGTTATTCTATTTTCATTGCGCAAGCAAGCTCGGGTATCTCAGACTACATCTGGATTGATAACGAAAATGCGTTTTCTCCTGTCTATGCAGGGGATAATATATCGCTCAGGGCTCTGCTCCCTCAGGCGAATGGCAGCGCAGTCAATATTACATGGCTTTTCGGGGATGGAAGGCCGATGGAAACGAGAGCGGAGGTGAGCCATACCTTCTCAACAGCGGGGAACTACACAATAACCGCCACAAGAAGCGATAACGGCGAAACAGACACATATTCCATTAGCGTCCGGCAGCATATCAAAGAGGCCATTGTAATCGGAATTTCGGACTACATCGAATCCAGCGTAAACGACCTCAACTACTGCCATAGGGACGCTCTCGATTGGGAGATGTATCTGAAACCAAGAGGATACAATGTCAGTCTTCTGCTTAACGCCAGTGCGAAGAAGGACAGGATAATCTCAGTCATTCAGGAGGTTGAAAAGGGGACGGGAGCGGGGGATACCGTGCTCTTCATATTTTCAGGTCACGGATTTAAAATGGGAGAGAGAGAGTTCATAGCACCTGCGGACACCCTGTCATTCTCCAGTTCAAACGATATCTCCGATCTTCTTCTGCGCTCCATGTTTTTGACATTTCGCAGCGAAAAACGCCTTGTCTTTCTGGATTCCTGCTACAGCGGAGGAATGAACGAGGTGGCGGACAGCAGCACTCTGTTCATATCCGGCACTAACGCTTCGGAATTATCCATAGATTCGAGCACTTATGCCAATGGACTCTGGACCTACTACTTCCTGAAAATCGGACTTATAAAAGATAACCATACCGTTCTCGAAGATGCTTTTTATGCGGTAGCCGCCGCATACACTCTGGATGCGGAAAGAAACTACGAGACTTCATCGCACCCTCTTATAATTGACGGAAACAATGTCGTGCCGTTTTTGATATGATATCAGGGGCAGAAAGCGAATCAGAGCTCTATTTTCCCATGCTTTTTCAGTAATTCAAGGGCACTGTCCACCCTTTCCTCCGCCTTCTTTTCATCAAACAATGCCTTTTTAACCTCTTTATTGTGGTTGAGGATGGTCTTCTTTCTTTCAAGATACTCCTGCCTCTTCTCACGCTTTACAGCCATTAATTTCTCCCGCATCTCCATGGCCTTCTGATGGAATTCATCGGCTCTTGTCCTTATTTGCAGATACTCCTCATGCTTCTTATTTGCTTCCCCCGTGAGGTATCGAATCTCGGCCATGGTGCTCCTTGTCTGCTCCCTCAACTTGTCCATGGCCTTTGCGGCCTTAACCACGAGAGCGTGCTCTTCATCCGCCTTTTTGAATAGCTCGTTAATCTTATCGTCTATGTCCCTTACTTCGGAAAGAATCTCCTCCTCCTCCTTGACGATATTTTGCAGCTCTTCGGCTCTTCGTATCGTCAACTTAAGGTCGGCCAGCAGCTGTTTCTCTGCTTTGGGAGTCATTTCCGTGGTTTCCTGCCGCCTTTCCATATCCTCAATTTCTCTTTTGAGGTCAATGAGTTCCTTTTTCAGGTCCTTCGAGATTTTACCGCGCCTCTTCTTCTTCAGTTCTATGAGGTCCTTGGCCTTTCTCTGATACTCGTTTCGTGCATCCTTATGGAGCCTTATCTCGGTGGATAGTTCCCTTATCTTATCCCTTACTTCCTTCATTCCTTCGTTGAGTGTACGCCTCTGCTGGTGAAGGTTATCCCTCTCCTCCCGGACAACATTTGCCTGAGCGTTGAGTTCGTTTCTCTTTTCGATGAGCTGCTGGTATTTCTTTTCAGCGTTCTCGAATTCTCTTTTTTTGCTGGCTCCGGATGCTTTTTCCATCGTCACACTTCCATCTGATTTTCGGGGTACAATCGCCGCACCAATATGAAGTTTTTGCTTTTACAGGGGCAGGCCATCAATTAGCCCTACACGGATTTAAAACTATTGGTTGCGGAAAAGCAGTTTATGAAATCTTAGAATGTGGTTAATTCTTGTGTTTTAATCCGCTGGTTTCCATCCCACGCCCATACCTAGGTAACGATAACCTTATAATCCATGACCCCATCACCCACCAGATACGTGACGGAGGCCTGACATGAAGATAAAAGAACTGATGACGGACAAACCCGTGGTGATAGAGGTTCCGGGCAACAGCAGGGCCGACCTTCTCAAACTGCTGATAAAGAAGAATCTCACCGGCGTTCCGGTTGTGAAGGCCACGGACGGAACTCTTGCCGGATTCGTTACGAGGCAGGACCTTTTCAACAAACCGCACGAGGAGCAGCTGGCCCTTCTTATGAACAGAGATTTCCCCGCCATTGAACCGGATGCGGATGCAGTGGAGGCCGCCAGAACCATGGTGGAAAAGGATATTCATCACCTGCCGGTGGTCAGGAATGGAAAACTAGTCGGTATAATAACACCCACGGACCTTCTGCCGGTTGTGGAAAAACTTCAGATAAAGATATCGGTGGGAGATATCATTACCAAGACCTGTGTTCCGATATTCGAAGGCGCACCGCTTACGGTGGCCCTTATAACATTCAATCTTGCAAAAGTTACCGCCCTCCCCGTACTCAACGAGGACGGAAGGCTCAGCGGAATCCTCTCGGACAGAGACCTGTTCAATGTTTCAGGCATAAAGAAGATAATCAAGGAATCAAACCTCGGCATAGGGGACGACGAGGACGCATGGGCATGGGAGGGGCTTAAGAATGTGGTTCCGCTATGGTACGAACTGGCCGAGATTGAATTCCCGGATGTGAAAGTTAAGGAGATAATGGTGTCGGAACCGAGAACGGTTTTCGAAGGAACTCCGGTTTTTGAGGCGGCGAAGATAATGAAGGAAGGGGACTACGGCCAGCTTCCC
>JAJSAE010000105.1 GCA_024281315.1 archaeon
ATAAAGATGCTGGTCTGCCTCGGAGAGGTGGGCGGAAAGGACGAGTATGAAATAGTCGAAGCAATGAAGCAGGGAAGAATAACCAAGCCGCTGGTGGTCTGGGTTACCGGAACATGCGCAAAGGTATTCCCTGCAGGAGTCCAGTTCGGTCATGCCGGAGCCAAGGCCGGAAGCGATGAAGAGACCGCAGACGCAAAGAACAGGGCGCTGAAAGAGGCCGGAGCAATCGTGCCCGAATCATTCGACGATTTCGGAGAGAGAATTCATGAGGTATATGAGAAACTGGTGGCCGAGGGAAAGATAGTTCCGAAGCCAGAGCCCACGGATGTCCCGAAGGTACCGATGGACTACTCAAAGGCTTTGAAAGAGGGATTAATAAGGAAGCCGACGACCTTCATATGCAGCATCAGCAGCGACCTCGGCGAGGAGCACAGTTACCTCGGCGTGCCCATAAGTCAGGTTATCGGTGAGGGGATGTCCATAGGGGACATAATCGCCATGCTCTGGCTCAGAGAGAGGGTGCCCAAATATGCATCGAACTTCATAGAACTGGTAATTAAAATAGTGGCGGACCACGGCCCGTGTGTATCGGGAGCGCACAACGCAAGAGTGGCCTCCAGAGCGGGAAAGGATGTGGTATCATCGCTCGCCAGCGGCCTTCTCACAATCGGCCCCAGATTCGGCGGCGCCATAGATGACGCTGCAAGATACTTCAGGGACGCACAGAACCGCGGCCTCGCGGCGGAGGAGTTCGTAAAGGAGATGAAGAAGAAGGGGAAGAACATCTCGGGAATCGGGCACAGGATAAAGAGCGTGCAGAACCCGGACAAAAGGGTGGAGATACTGAAGAACTACGCAAGGGAGAACTTCCCGAACCTCAGCCTTCTGGACTACGCTCTCGAAGTGGAGAAGGTGACAACGGCCAAGAAGAACAACCTCATCCTGAATGTGGACGGTTGCATAGGCATCCTCTTCGTGGACATGCTGAGGGGCCTCGGCCACAGCGAGGAGGAGATAGGGAAGATAATAGACAGCGGAACCCTGAACGCCCTGTTTGTCATAGGCCGGAGCATCGGATTCATAGGCCACATAATCGACGAGAAGAGGTTCAACTCCAGACTGTACAGGCACCCGTGGGATGATGTGCTCTTTCTGGGGCCGGATGATGTGGAGCTGTAAAAGAGAAACCCTTTTTTGTTTTTTATTTTTCTAAGTGACCCGCTTTCCAACTCGCCCATCCATCAAACCCTTAAATCCCCTACCCCCATCTCCCACCCATGCTCCCTTCAACCGTTGAACAGATAAAAGAACTCGTGCCCTTCATTCCACGACCTCCCAGTATCCGCCTTTGTCCGGGCCTATGCGTTTGATACTGCCCCGTTCTTTCATCCTGGCCAGATGATATTTTATACCGTCTTCTGTAATCCCAATAGATTCTGCCAGTTCTTTTCTTGTAATGTAGGGATTTTCTTTTATTAGTTCCAGAATTTTCTGGGTAGTTTTCTGGGTAGTTTTCTGGGTAGTTTTCTGGGTAGTTTCACCCGGCCTTTCGCCGGCCTTACCGGAGTATTTGCCGGTCTGGAATGTGATTTTATAGTAATCGAAATCGCCGGTTATCTCCGGCTCTACACCGTAGAACCCGGACCAGCCGTTAATCATCCTGTGAAAGCCGGAACCCATGTCCTCGGCCAGCTTTACGAAGCGGAAAGCCTTGGCCAGAATGGGATTGCGCGGCATGGTGAAGTCCTCCTTCAGGATTATGTCTATGCTCTTTGGCAGGGCCCCGGGATTGAAGAACTCAATTCTGTCTGAAAACACCCGTATTCTCGGGAACGAAGCACTGAAATAATCGCTGTGCATCAGCAGGTTTACCAGTGCTTCCCTTATGGCCTGAACATGGGACGGGTCGTCGTCCCGCACACCCATCTTTAAAGAGAACGGTATCTCTATCTTTCTCATCAATCTCTCGTAGATGTCGAAGAAGGTCAGAAAGACATTTCTTTCGGAAAGAAGGCGATAATCATATCTGGTCGCTGCACCCTCATAGGAGGTTCCGCCTATCTCAATATAATCTATTCCGTAGTTCGGGGTTTCATCTGCAAGTGCCTCTTCACGACCGAATAGAAGGAGGCCGCCGAATGTCACTCTTTCACCCCTGAGCACCCTCAGTTTTTCCAGAAATGCCCGGTCATCCAGAGAAAGATACCGGTGTCCGGGATTCACATTTGCGAACATGTTTCTGTACATCTTCACAGTTTCCATGTCCAGATTGTCGATAGTGCATGAAGATAGCTCTCTGTCCTTTTCCTCAAAGGATGAGGCTCTGAAAAAGGAATCTATCTCTTCCTGTGTAGTTTTCTGATCTCCACTACCGGTCCTGATGAATGTGTTCTTCTGAGAGTTGAAATAAACTGGCCGTTCCCCGACTGGTTTAGGAGGGATGTAAAAAGCCAAAACCGTCTTCCCTTCGATGTCGTACTTCTCGCACCTCACATCTATCCTTTTATTGAACTTCGTGCCGTTGCGAAGAACGGTTGTGAAATCCTGCTCTATTTTCTCAGGATTGGAAACTCCGACAATCGTGTATGACCTCCCCTTCTTACTCACACCGAAGATGAGCCACCCTCCGGCGGTATTGGAGAATGACGAGACAGTTTCCCATGAGCTTTTTGGTATTGAGTCCCGTGCCTCCTTTACCTCAAAGTCTTCCCATTCGATGTCTTCCAGTTTCCTGATAAATTCTTCTCTATCCATCACAATTCCTCATTTTTTCTCTCCTCTTTCGTTTGTATTGTATATTATAATGTGTGCTAAACCGCTCCCTTTCATCATCCCCCCATCATTCCCCTTCATAAAAGCCTTTCGCAATGCTCCTTCAAAACTCTCTTAACCTAATCCAGATTAGCCTATCCTCATTGGACAAACCCCATCACAACCCTTAAATCCCATCCCCTCATCCCCCCTTCATGCTCCCTTCAACCGTTGAACAGATTAAAGAACTGGTGGCCATTCCCTCCCCCAGTGGATACACGGCCGATGTCATTATGTATGTGAAAGAGACTCTGGAAAAGGCAGGTTATTTCCCGCACATCACAAACAAAGGTGCCCTTTTAGTGCCTCTGGCTCCTGAACCCCTGCTTGTTGTAAGCGCGCATGTGGATACCCTCGGCGGAATGGTGAGCCGGATAAAGGAGGACGGAACCCTTGAAATCACGGAGATAGGCGGATATCCCCCCAATTCCTTCGAAGGGGAGTATGTGACGGTCAGGACATCGGATGGAGGAAATATCAGAGGAACATTTCTTCTCAACAATCCGGCATCGCATGTGAATAAGGAGGTGGCCAAGACCGAGAGGAAGCTGGATAACATGCACATTCGCCTCGATGCGGAGGTTAAGGGTAAAGAGGAGGTGGAAAAACTCGGGATTTCCATCGGCGACTTCGTCTTCTTCGACCCCCGCTTCGAGTACACCGATACCGGTTTCGTGAAGTCAAGGTTCATGGACGACAAGGCCTGCGCCGGCATCTTCATGGACATTCTTCTGAATCACGGGGATGAAATAAGGAATAGGCCGGTGGCATTCTACTTCTCCAACTACGAGGAGGTAGGGCACGGCGCCGCTGCCGGTCTTCCCGAATCCGCAACGGAAATGCTCGTGGCCGATATGGGCGTTGTGGGAGATACCGTTGCGGGGGATGAGTTCTCGGTCTCCATATGCGCCAAGGACAGCTCCGGCCCCTACGACTATGAGATAAGAAAGAAACTGACACATCTTGCGGAAAAGAACGGTATTCCGTACAAAATCGATGTTTTCCCATATTACGGTTCCGATGGCTCCGCCGCATTAAGGGCGGGCCAGAACATACGGGTAGGTCTCATCGGCCCCGGTGTTTCCGCGTCTCACGGCGTAGAACGGACGCATGAAAAGGGCATTATGGCAACTGAGAACCTGATACTGGCGTACATCAAAAACCTTTAAAACTCCGTAAGGGCCCTAACCTTCCCCTTCTTTTCCTGTTTTTCTCCGACTTTATCCTTTTTATCCCCTTCCCCTCTTTTTTTGCCGGATTTTTTATCGTCCACTTTCTCCTCCGCATCTCCCTTTTCCTTCTCCCCCTCTTTCTCCGCTGTCTTCTCTTCCGGAGCGGGTACAGGAGTTTTTTCCTCCGTCTTCCCCTTTCTCCTGCTTTTTCCCATAAGGGCGGCAGGTATCTTCTCCGTCTCGTCGGTCACAAGGGCCAGCAGCCTCGCTATTTCATCGGCCCCCACATAATCTCCCAGAAGGTAGTTGATCTCCTTCTCGTTCAGCCTCAGTTCTTTTGTCATTTCGGTTCTGAATTCGCTGTCCCTCCGATATAGTGTCATGAAGTAGGGGAGAAGCTCCATTGTGGTCTGGCCAGATGCAAGGTGTGCATATCTTCCGAGTTTTAAGGACACGCCATTTCTTACTCTATTGGCATTCTTTGCCATGCCCATCTGCTTCATTATGAAGGGAAACTCCACATTCAGATGGTCACGCTTCTTCTTTCCGGCAAGCACCAGCCCTGCGGTCATCAGATCGTTTGCGTATGACCAGAATGTATAGACGGACCTGCGGTAAACCCTTGCAAGATATATGTCCGCCTCGGACAGTATATCGAATCCGGCCGCCATGTCATTGACATCCGTGTATGCCTTGGGAAGGTTGTGGTCCAGATAGTACAGCAAAAAGCCAGGCTCCACATTCAGATCTCTCGGTGCGGCCCTTGCAAGGTGCGGGTCGTTTGTGGTGAGTATCGTTCTTACCACGGATTCTATTTCCGGAGACAGGTTTCTTTTCGAGAGGCCCGACGCATCCGCCGTTTCTATGCTCTCCTTTCCCATTGAAATGGACTGAAGATCGTTCACCGCCGAGCGCATATCGCCTGCGGAGTTTCTAGCTATGACTTTGAGTGGTGCATCGCCGTCCGGAAGCAGCAGGTTCTCCTTCTGGCATATCTTTCTGAGCGCCTTTACGATATCGTCTTCAGCCAGATGGCCGAATTTAATAATCTTGCAGAGGTCCTTTATCCCCTTATTCTTTGTGAGTTTGTAGGAATCGTTTGCTATAAGCACTATGGGCTGTTTCGTCTTCTTCAGGATCTCTATGACCGCTTTTATGCCGCCCCTGTCCTCCCTGCCCGTGAGGTTATCTGCCTCGTCCATCACGATAAGCCGCCTTTTTCCGCTCTTGCTGGATACGAATGAACCGTCGGAGCCGAATGCGTTTGTGGTGGAGCCCGCACCTATGATTGTTTTTACAATGGCCGCATTTCTTTTGTCCGAAGCGTTGAGTTCCAGAACATCCCAACCCATCTCATTGGCAAGGGCAAGGGTTGCCGTGGTTTTTCCAACACCGGGAGGTCCGAGAAGCAGCACGCCCTTCTTTTTCATTGTTTTAAGTTCGCTTCCCCCTCCTCTCCATATATTTGCCCATTCCTTCAGCTGCCTCACTGCCGTGGCATTGCCTACCACCTCATTCAGTTTTTTCGGCCTGTACTTCTCGACCCACTGCTCGCTCATCGGAAGGGTATCTGTCGGGTAATTAAAAACCTTTCACATCCTGCCCCCTTATATTCATTTACCAAACAGACCATAATTCAGATTCACACCAAAAATAAAGTGTATAACGCAACACCCTCAATTTTAAAAGAATAGAACATTTCGGCACCACAATTGCAAGAAACTATTATAAACACCTGTGTGTTGCGGTTTCACATGGTAGTGGAGATTAAGAGAAAAGTTCTTCTGCTGGGAGACGGGGCTGTCGGAAAGACCTCTCTGATACGAAAATTCGTCATGGACCAGTTCGATGATAAGTACATAGCCAGCATCGGTACCAAGGTAACCAAAAAGGTCATAAACTTCAAACTGAAGGACGATGAACTGAATCTTGTTCTCCTTATCTGGGATATTCTGGGGCAGAGCGAGTTCAAAGGGGTCATAGGTGCCAGTTTTTACGGTGCCAGCGGCGCGTTTCTTGTTGCGGATATGACCCGAAGGCCGACCCTTGAAAACCTGAAAAAGGTATGGCTTCCCCGGGTTGAGGAGGTTGCAAAAGAGCTCCCCATAGTCTTTCTCGGGAACAAGGCCGACCTCACCGACGAATACGCGTTCAGGGAGAAAGACCTTGCGGAACTGGCGGATACCTATGATGCCCCGCACTTCCTCACAAGTGCCAGAACAGGCCTTAATGTGAATATGGCGTTCTACCGGATTGCCTATGATGTGGCTAAAAAAGGGAAATTTGTGGATAAACAGCTCTCCTATCCTATTCCAGAGGAGGGCAGACTTACGCTGGTGGAAGTGGCCGACTGGATAATGTACGATTTCTGCAGCGAGAAGGGTGAAAAGAACTTTGCACTCACCATGCCCATAGTACGGGAACAGTACGAGAGAGCGGGGCTGGACCCGAGAAATCCCACCAAAGAGACCATAATGAAGGCGGTAAAGTATCTTGCTGAAACAGAGGCCATCTACCTCGATCAGGAGAGTGTGGAGCAAAACGCCCTCAAGAGATTAAAGATGCTGAAAAGGGCAGTATCGAAGAATGTTTAAATTATCTCTTTTTTACCGAAACAAAAGAAAAAAGAAACGGTTTATTGTTTATGACGGCAGCGGATGGTTTCTGTAGTCCTCTTTTATATCTTCTCCCGTGACATCCAGATAGATCTGGGTTGTGGTGAGCGAGGAGTGGCCCAGCATCTTCTGCACCGTTCTGAGGTTCATTCCCGCTTTAAGGCACTGCACCGCAAATGTGTGTCTCAGCATGTGGGGATGGATATCCTGATTAATTCCCGCCTTTCTGCCGTAATCACGCACTAGGCGCTCCACCTGCCGTGTGGAAAGCGGGCCGCCTCTGGCTGACATAAAGAGCGTTCCGTGCGTATCGTCTCCGATGTAATGCTCGATCATATCCAGTGTCTGGTCGTCCACGGGCACCATCCTATCCTTTCCTCCTTTTCCGCCCCGGACCATGAGAGTCCCCTCTTCAAAATCGATATCCTCAATCCTGAGGCTGCACAGTTCGGAGACACGGAGGCCGCATCGGTATAGAACTCTCAGAATTAGCCGATCCCTGCGGTTGGTCCGGTCCGGTGCGTTGAGAAGTTTTGTAACCTCTCTGAGTCGAAGGTACTTCGGAAGTTTCTTTGGCATGTGCATCCCTTCTTCGAGAGGTAATAGACAATCACCTATTTAAAGGTCACGATTCCTAATAAGTTTAGCGACATCACGGGCATTTCTCCTCAGAAAAATCAGCGTGGAATTTTCCTAATAGATATCCCGCCATAAAACATTCTCATATATAAAACTATCGTCGCATAATCTATATTTTGCGACATCGCTGTATTTCACTATTTAAAACTTTGCTTTTATCACCGAGAAGGAGCAAAATCCATAAGAGAACGGGGCGGAGAAAAAAGAGAGTTTTCACGGGCGGCCCTTTTTTCATGTTGAAGTACACCCCTCACGCATACAAAACACCATTTGATGGAAAGTCCCTGTTTAGAAGGCGGAGAATTCGAGGGAAAAGAGGCCTGTTAAACCAAATCGCAGAATTTTTTAAGAGATATTGGTTTGTTATAAAATTTAAAATCGATTTCGTTTTTCCATTTAAGAATCACCTACATTATTAAACACCACTTCCTGCCGCAGTCTTTTTAAGAGATGTGCGTTTATTTTCACACGATAAACGCAACAATCGTATTTTATATCTATTAATGCACAATCTGTGTTGCGAAGGCTCCATCTTCTGCCCGAATTTTAATCCGCATCTTTCGGCCGGCGTGGTAAAGTTCTTTAAATAGATATTCCATACCGGGTCGTTCGGTGAATTAAATGGAGAACGGAACGCGGAGAATACCAACCGGAGTCTCGGACTTTGATACCATGATTCAGGGCGGCTTTCCGGCAGGCTCTGTGATACTTCTTATCGGAGATGTCGGAGCCGGACAGAGAGAGTTTGCCTACACCTCGGTATCCAAACTGGCTATTGTCAAGGAGGAGCCGGAGATGTTTGAGTTCATGCTAGGTCACACATGTAATAAGGAAGACCTGCCTGAGAACATATTCTATATCTCGTTCTCCAAGGCGGCGGATGACATAATAGGAGAGGTCAAGGCGGCATTTAACGAGAGTTTCTACAAAGCCCTGAAGACACAGATGAAGTTCAGGGACTTCTCGCGCACATACTTCAGGAACTCTATTGTGCCCGTAAAATGGTCTGGAGACGGCAGCAGCCTGTTCAGCAAGAGGAGCACCGTTCCTCTGCTGGAATCCCTTGTGAATTTTCTCGATGACAATGCCGAGAACTCGCTGGTCATAATTGACTCGCTGACAGACCTTGTAATATCCAAGCAGGTGGACATAATAGAACTTGCAACCCTTCTGAGGGGGATGCAGAGACAGGCCAAGAAGTGGAGAGGAATAATATATCTTCTTATGACCAAGAATATTGTGGACAGGGAGAAGGAGATTCTGCTCGAGGACAGTGTGGACGGCGTTCTCGTGTTCGAATGGACACATACCCACCGTTCGTCTTCCAGAAGAAGGCACATGTATGTGGAGGAGTTCACAAGCCTGCTCCCCCACCTTGAAGCGGAAAGGATCGCAAGATTCAACACGGAAATCAACTCTACGAGCGGCTTCGTGGTGATAAATACGATTAACATTTAATTTGAAACAGATGTTGCGAAATCGGCGTTAAAAATAAATGAAAGAAAGAAATATGGTGTGGTGAGTAAAATGAAAAGAGTGACAAGCGGAATAAAAGGACTCAATGACATGCTCAACGGCGGCTTTCCTGAGGGGCATGCCGTAGTTGTCATGGGCTCCTTCGGAACCGGAAAGAGCACATTTGCCCTCCAGTTCATAACGGCAGGACTCATGCAGCAGGAGAAGGAAAACGGGATATTCATAAGCCTTGAAGAGGACGAGGAATCCATTCTCAGGACAGCGGAAGCCTACGGCTGGAACCTGAAAGAATTCGTTGAAGACGGGAGCCTTCACATCGTAAAACTTGACCCGGCCGATGCAAAAACATCCGTGAAGCAGATAAACAGCGAGCTGCCGCAGTTCATAAAGGAGTCTGGTGCAAAGCGGGTGGTCATAGATTCCGTTTCCCTTTTGAACATGATGTATGATGATATGCACGATGCCAGAACCTCTCTTTTTTCCCTTATAGAACTTATAAAGAGCACGGGAGCCACACTGCTCATGACGGCGGAAGTGAAGGCGGAAAACCCCCGGTCATCCAGAGATGGGCTTGTGGAATACACGGTGGACGGTGTGGTCCTCCTTCAATACAGAATTCCCGACGACATGAATAAAGAGGTGAAACTGTCGATACAGGTTATAAAGATGAGAAGGGTCAGGCATTCCCGCAGTGTTAAACCGTACGAAATCACGGATAACGGAATCGTCGTTCATACGAGTTCGGAGGTATTCTGAACGGAAGGCCAGAAACCGATACCTTTATAAAGGATAAAAACCCTTTGGTCTTTCAGGCCGCATCATCCGGGTTTTCAGGAAAAGGACCAGCTCTCTGTCCGGATGATTTTGAGAGAGAGGAGAGGAAACATTTGGCCGGAAACTATCTCAAGCAGATGCAGCTCGTCAAGCAACTGGAAG
Source organism: archaeon (assembly GCA_024281315.1). Taxonomy (GTDB): domain Archaea; phylum Thermoplasmatota; class Thermoplasmata; order JAJSAE01; family JAJSAE01; genus JAJSAE01. Next base: position 9,650 of record JAJSAE010000105.1, read on the forward strand.
AAAAGACGAAAGAGGCTGCAAAAAACCGCGAGGCAGCGGAGAATGTGATGAGCGATGTAGAGGAACTCATCAAAAAAGCAAAGGACATGGACGCAAATGTTTCCGAGGGGCAGAAATTCCTTCTCGAAGCGGCCGCCGCCATGGAAAACAAGTCCTATGAAAAATCATACTCTCTGGCGCAGAAAGCGGAAAAGGCAGTGAAGAGTGCCATAGAGGACACAATTAACAGAATGATAGACTCCGTCTCCAATCTCATGGACCTTGCCAGCAAGATAGGTACGGAAACCAAAGAGGTTCAGAGAGAGATAGAGAAGGCCAGAGATGCCATGGAGCTAGAGGATTACGATGCGGCTATCGAGCATGTTCGGCAGGCATGGGAAGACGGCGAGAGAAACCTGCACGAATACATGGCCGAGGTGTTTTCCACTGCCCAGTCCCTTATCGTACTCGCAAGAAACTACGGAGAGGATGTGAGCACTGCGGAAGACGCACTCTCCAAAGCCAGAGGGGGGATGGATTCCAACGATTACGAACTTGCAATATCCATGACCAAGGACTGCCTTGAAACCACATCCCACATACTCAAAGAGAGAATTAACAAGTCTCTGGACGAGGCTCTTGATTTCATTGACATATTCGATGACCTCGGCATAAAGTACGAGGAAATAGAAAAAATGATAGTGGAGTGCAAAAAACTCAGAGATGATGATGATTTTGAAGCCGCACTGAAGATATCGAGCAAGATAATCGGCGAGAGCGAGAGGCTTCTCGAAGGGACCGTTAATGAGGAAATACACAGCATTAAGAATGAAATCCAAGAGGCAAAGGGCATAAATGCTGATGTCTCCAAGGCACGCAAACTGGTTGATAAGGCCGCGCATATCATAAAGGACAGCGGTGATTTCAGAGAGGTGTATCGCACCCTTCAGAATGCAAGAGAGAGTCTTTCCAAGGCACAGTTTCAGGCGGTACTCACAGCAGTTGCGACATCCAGACCCAAATTCGTAACGGCCAAGAAGATCGGCGCCAACATAAAAAAGGGAATGGGATATCTCAATCAGGCACGAGACTCCCTCAACGCCGGCGATTATAAGAAAGCCATTGAATTCGCCAACCTTGCCAATGAAGAGGTGGAGCGTCTTATAAAGAGTTATAAAGATGCCGAAGAGGAGATGAAGAGAATTACGGAATCGTTCAAGGTTGCGGAGAAGATAGGAGCCGATGTGAAGGAGGCAAAGGACCTTATCGTGGATGCGAGAGGCGCTCTGCAGATGAAGGATTTCAAAAAGGCTCTGGAGATTGTCCAGAAGACGAGGGAGTATACATACAAAGCGGAGTACGAAAAAGCGATGGAATATGTTGAGGCTGCGGAACTGGTCATCGGAACCGCAGAAAAGATCGGCCTCGACATTTCCGGGCCGCAGGAGATTCTGGAAAGCGCCATATCATCTATTCAATCACATAATTATCTTAAAGGAATAAAAGAAGCGGAGAAGGCGAAGGAAGCCGGGGAAAAACTGCTTAGAAACGGATTCGCCGATGGAGTGGCCCGCCTAAACGAGATAATCGAAGCACATTCGGATGTTGACATAAAGAGCATAAAGGCAAAAATCAAGGCTGCCGAGACAAAATTCGAGTACGGAGACCTGGAAGGAGCGTTCGAAGAACTTGTGAAAGGGCGCGAACTGGCAGAGGGGGCCGAACGCATCGCATTCAATTCTTTATTGACAGAAATAAACGAGCATTTCAAGGCTCTGGAGAAGCTGGAAATAGATATCGCTCTCTTTGAAAAATCCCTCAAAGAGGTGGAGAAAACGGGAGAGGTTGATGTATTTAACGGAAAGATTCTGGCAACCAGTCTTGTGGAAGATATGAAGCGCTTAGAGACAAGAAAACTAAACGAGCTGTTCGAAAAGGCGAAAAAGGACATCATAAGTGCGAAGAAGAGCGGTGTGGATGTTGCGGGCGCAAGAGATACCGTCAAAAACGCAAAAAAGAGGCTGGAGGAAGGGAAGATACTCGCCGCCATTGAACTGATGATAACCGTAATGGCCGACCTACATGAAGAGATGAAGGGGCACAAGCAGCTTGTTATAAAGTTCTCGGAGGTTGCAGATAAGATAAGACAGGCCAAAGACCTCAACGCCGAGGTCAGAGAGAGTACAAAACTCCTGCTGCAGGCCAAAGACGCATTCTCTAAGAGAGACAGAAAGAAGGCCGAGGAACTCCTTGATATGTGCCTTAAAGATGTGGAAAACCAGATGGAACTCTACAAGGCCGCAAAGGCGGTGATGGCAGCAAAGGAACTCCTTGCCATGTCAAGAAAACTGGAACTCAACACGGAAAAAGAGGAGAAACTGCTGAAGATTGCGGCGGAGTTCATGAGAAAAAAGAATTACGGCAGTGCAAAGGAGGCGGCCGATGAGGCAGCAAGCGACCTTAAGAACTATCTGAAGAACGGTTTGAACAGCACCATAAAGACCTCGGAGTCCATTATAAAAGAGGCAAGAGATATCGGCATAGAGATAACCGTTGCCGAGGACATGCTGAAAGAGGCGAAGGGCTTCCTTGAACTGGAGAAGTTTGCGCAGGCCTTCAAATACGCTCTGCTTGCCAGAAGAGAGGTGGAAGAGGTAAAGAACATAAGCCAGCAGGCTGCCAGAAAGATAAAAGAGGCCCATGACATACTGAGCGAGGCAGATGCGGTGAGCGCGGATGTTACCCATCTCAGAGATAGACTGAAAGATGCCATGTCCCTCCTCAAAAATAATAAGTATCAGGAGGCGTTTGATGCATCCCAGGAGGTCGTGAAGGAGGCCTCCGAAGTTATAGATAAGAGACTCAAAAATGTTATCGGGAAGTGCGAAGCCTCCATGTTGAAGGCTAGAGAAACAGGCATGAGCGTTCTCAGTCCGGAAAATATGCTGCAAAAGGCAAAGGATAGTCTCGAAGCCCGCGAGTATAGAGAGGCTCTCAACTATGTGGTTGAAGCGGAAAAGCAGGTGGAGAATGCGGAACTGCAGTTTGAGATTGCCAGTGGTGCCGTGGAAGCCGCAAAGAAGAAACTCAATACCCTGGGCGATTCCGCATCGGAAAAGCTGAAAAAGAAGATGCGTGAGGCTGAAGATGCGCTTAAAACCGGCCATTACCCGCAGGCCATAAACCTCTCCATGGAACTGAACGATGCCATACATGCGATAGACGAGGAGAAAAGAGAGCTGGGCGACAGGATATCGGAATATGCGGGAGCTCTTGAAGAACTCAGAGACCACGAGGAAGATGTGGGGGCTGTGGAGAAGAGCATCGAATCCGCCTGGAAACTTCTTAGCGACGGAGACCTGAAAGGAGCAAAAAAGGAAACAAATGCCATACGGAAGAAACTGGTGAACCTTCAGGAAAAAATACTCCAGGCAAGGGGTGAAGAGGTGAAAAATACACTTGCCCAGAACATTATCACGGAAGGGGCGAATGAGATTGAAGAACTTTTCAACAGATCCGGACAGGCTTTCAAGGACGGAAAACTTGACGAAGCACTGAAACATATGCTTGAGGCCCATGAAAAGATGGGCGAACTTATCCATGGCGAAATGGATGTGCGGCTCGCCGAGGCCAAAGCACAGATGAAGCAGGCGGAGAACACCGGAACAAACACCGCTCCTGCCAGCGAGGCCATTGCGGAGGCCGAAAAACTCATATCCGAGAAGGACTACCTGAGAGCTGTGGAAGTGCTGGATAATATTCCGTCTCTTCTCGAACAGAACTCGGAAGGCAGAAAGCTATTTACGGACCTGAAACTGACTATCGAATCGGACCTTGCCAGTGCGAAGAAATTCGGTGTCAATACCAAGGATGTTGAGAAACTTCTCAAAGATGCCATGCAACTGGAAGAAAAGGACTTCGATGCTGCTTTTGAAAAGATGAAAAGCGTGGCGGAAAAGGCATCCGAGAAACTGAATGCATTCAGCCCGGACCTCGAGATTAATATGGATCTTCCGAAGCTTACTCTGAATGAATGGAGTGACGCAAAGATAATCGTTAAAAACAGGAGCAAGGCCATGGGCAAGAATCTGAAGGTCAGGATTGAGGGAGATGTGGCTGTAAGGGGAATAAAACCCGCAGGAAATATCAAAGGGAACGGAAGCGTGGAGATAGGGTTCGAGATTCGCCCCAAGAAAGCGGGCAAAATTTCGGTAAGAGGAAAGGCATCCACCAACCGCGTCTTTGACGACAAGGAGTATGTAATCGAGTTCGAGAGGAGCACCACTGCGAAGGAGAAGGTTACCTTCGAGATTATGAAGGCGGATAAGGAGTACAGGTGCGGCATCTGCCACGGCAAGATTAAAGAGGGGATGGAAATAATAAAATGCCAGTGCGGTGTGACATATCACAGGCCGTGCGCCGAGAGAAACAAGGAATGCCCGGAGTGCCACACATCATTCGTAAAGAAGAAGGCCAGAAAGAAGGTTGCTCTGAAGATTTAAGGGTTACAAAACAATTTCTTTAAGAGTTCTGTTCCTCAGTATTTTTTCCGCTTTTTCCATATCTTTGGACGGGCTTCTATCACCTTCTAACGGCGGAATTTCCTCTCTGAGAATATCGTATGCCTTTTTAACGGAATTCCCTATTTTTCTCCCGCCTGCAAATTCAAGGCCCTGGGCCGCAAGGAGGTACTCTATTGCCAGCACCTTAAACACATTGTCAATGACCCGTCCGACCTTGGCTGCAGCATTCATTCCCATACTCACATGGTCCTCCTGATTCGCGGATGTAGGAATGGAATCAACGGATGCGGGATGACAGAGAACCTTGTTCTCGGATACGAGTGCGGCGGCGACATACTGCACAATCATATAACCGGAATTGAGTCCGCTGTTCTTTGTGAGAAAAGAAGGCAGACCGCCAAGATTATGGTCCACAAGCCGTGCTATTCTGCGCTCGGCCATGCTGCTGACCTCGTGAACCGCTATGGCGAGAAAGTCCATTGCCATTGCAAGGGGCTCGCCGTGAAAGTTGCCTCCGGATATGCTTACCGCGCCGTCTTCCGTTCCGAATATGAGCGGATTGTCGGTTACGGAATTTATCTCGGTATGCACAACACTGGCGGCATATTCCACTGCATCGGCCGCAGCTCCCATCACCTGAGGAATACATCTGAGGGAATAGGCATCCTGAAGCCTTCTTTCGGATGATTCTCCTCTTCCGCTCAGGAGTTTTCTCATATCTGCGGCAACACGAATCTGGCCCCTATGGGGGCGTACTTCCGAAACTCTGGCATCGAAAGGAGAGTCATTGCCGTTCATTGCCTCAAAACTCATGGATGCTGTTATCTCCGCAGCCCTCAGAATCTCCTCCGCAGCCCTTACCGCAAATACGGATAATGAGGCCATGGCCTGTGTTCCGTTTATGAGAGCAAGGCCGTCTTTTGCCATCGGTTTTATGGGAATTATGCCTGCAAGCCTCATGGCATCTCCACCGCTCATTCTCTTCCCGTTATAATACGCCTCCCCCTCTCCCACGACCACAAGCGCGATGTGCGCAAGAGGTGCCAGATCACCGGATGCCCCGACGCTCCCCTTCTCGGGAACCACGGGAACAACATTTTTATTAATCATGTCGATGAGTGTTTGAATAAGCTCCAGCCGGACACCGGAATAGCCCTTGGCCAGAGCATTTGCACGGAGAAGCAGCATGGCCCTGACGATCTTTTCGGGGAACGGAGCACCCACACCTGCCGAGTGGCTCCTTATGAGATTCATCTGGAGTTTTTCATTGTCCTCCGGCGAGATTATGACGCTGGCAAGGTCCCCGAATCCCGTTTTTATGCCGTAAGCAACGGTATTATCATCATTGAGAATACTCAGAACATCCTTCCAGCTCGCCTCTATTGCAGGAACTGCGGATTCCGCCAGCCTTACCTTCCTGCCCTGCTCGGCAACAAGCACAACCTCATCTATGGTCAGGGAATTTCCGTCAATGCATACATCTTCTCCGCACAGCATAGTAAGGGGGAAGTCGAAGTGGGATATAAACTTAATCGCCCTGCAGGACGAGCCACTCCACAATCTCGTTTATTTGCCTGGGGGACAGCTGCTCGGCGCGCATGTGCGAATACGGCATGGACGAAAGAATGCTCTTTTCCAGTCCGAAGCGGCCGGTAAGGGATAACAGGCAGTTCTTTATTTTCTTCCTGCGGCGTGAGAAAATCAGCATGGTAACCTCCTCGAACAGTTTCATATCCGTTTCAAATGGGACGGGGCGCGGAGTAATTCTCAGAACGGCAGAATCCACCGCCGGCACGGGATAAAATGCAGAGGCGGGAACATCCGCTATCTTCTCTATTTCGGCCCGCATGTAAGCATAGACCGAAAGTCGGCCGTAGTCCTTCCCACCGGGAGAGGCGGAGAGACGGGCGACGAACTCCTTCTGATACATTATAACAGCGGTCCTGAATTGCGAGGAAAGGAGTTTCATTGTAAACGAGGTGGAGATGTTGTACGGAATATTGGAAACCATGACATCAAAAGATGGCCAGTCCGTCTTCAGGGCGTCAGCGGATATAATCGTCACATTTTCCGGATGGCCGAACTCCTTTTCAAGGGCGGAATGAAGCTCTTTGTCTTTCTCTATTGCGAAGTAATGACCTCCCTTCAACTGCCGTATAATCCTGCTGGAAAGTATGCCTGTCCCGGGGCCAATCTCCAGAACCCTGTCATCCGGCAGGATTCCCGCTGCCTCAACCTGCATGTCGGCTATTTCCTCATCAATAAGGAAGTTCTGGCCGAGGGAACGGATAGGGCGGTGGCCTGCGGGGAGAGATGGCATAAAGGGAGATTGAGGGGAGAGTATTTAAAGGGTTTGGAGCAGGTATGAATCGGACACAATCGTTAAATATCAGACAATAGATAGAGAGATAAAATAACGACCAACCGAGGAGGGAATTAAAATGAAAAACACAACAACAGAAGAAGCAAAACTGTGTCTGAATATGCTTTTGGGAGGACTTGCAGTATTCGCACTTTTCTCTATTTTATTGCTCCCGTTGATGCTGGATTACCTTATATATGTCTGGACGCACTATTTACTCATGTATTTCCTTGCGGCGCTGGCTTTTTCATTTGCCTTCGCATTTTTTGCATGTTATTACAATGGTGTCGGAGTACGAATGAAGAAAAAGCCATAATGGGAGGAGCTTTACCGAACATTATAAGTATAACATATACATATCTATTGTCGGCGATATGGTATGAGGGAAAAGAGTACGGTAATTCTGATACTCGCTCCGGTTATGCTACTGGCGATAGCTCTAATCTCTACTTTTTTATCCTTAGACTCCCCCTTATTAAGGGCAATAATGCCGATTTCATTTTATGGAATGTGGTTTTCGCTCTATCTCATTCTTACAGGACATTATCAGAGGTTGAAACTGGAAAAACAGCAGGCTGATGCAAAAATATCAGAGTTAACGAAGGAACTAGAACGAATATAATGGCATAAAACTGCGATATGAGTCAATTCCCGAACCATATAAATATAAGATATGCATATCTACTGTGGAAAACAAAAGGAGGAAAATATGTTCCAAAGAAAAGACAGGATGAAGACAATTCTGACATTTTTATCCGTAGGAATACTCCTCAGCGTTTCCCTGTTCCAGATTTCCTCTGTTCCTGCATGGGGTGCCGGCCCTGCTGATTCCCCGTGGCCCATGTTCGGAGGGAATCCCCAGCATACTGGATTGAGTCCATATGATACAAGCGGAAACAATGGAAAGTTGACATGGAAATATAAAACAGATGACTGGGTAATTTCCAGTCCGGTAATCGCAGCCGACGGGACGATATACTTCGGTTCCATAGATGGACATCTGTACGCGGTCAATCCCGATGGAACATTGAGATGGAAATACGAAGTGCCGTATCCGATTCAGGCTTCTGCCGCAATAGATTCCAATGGAACCATTTACTTCGGATGTGATGACCAGTATATCTATGCCCTGAATCCGAACGGAACTCTGAAATGGGAGTATCCTACATCGGCAGAGGTGGAAAGCTCGCCTAACATAGGAAGCGATGGGACAATCTATATAGGTTCTAACGATCATTATCTCTATGCTCTCAATCCCGATGGAACGCTGAAGTGGAGGTATAGAACCAATAGTTGGGTAGAAACTTCTCCAGCGATTGCTCCCGATGGAACCATATACATATCCCCCATTGGTTTATCGACTGATAACTCGGCAACTGCAAAAGTATATGCCCTTAATGAAAATGGTACCCTGAAATGGTATTATGCGCTCAATACTGCGACCTATGGCTCCCCTACTCTTTCATCTGACGGCACCTTATATATCGGCACATGCACATTATCGGATAATTATGTGTATGCTTTGAACCCAAACGGTACGCTGAAGTGGAAGTACCCTGTTGATGCTGATGTTTCCTCTGGACCCGTTATCGATAAGGAGAATAACCTGTATTTTGCCAGCACCGGTGGAGTCATCTATGCACTGAATATGGATGGAAATCTGTTATGGAAGTATGAAACGGGGGGTAGAATAGTATTTTCTCCTATCATCGGAGCGGATGGTACTCTATATCTGGAAACCACAGAAACAAAACTCTATGCCTTGAATTTAAATGGGAGTCTCAGGTGGACTTATGATGCTAATAAGAAGGGAGGAACATCCCCGACAATCGCTCCCGACGGGACGATATATGTTGGAGCAGGTAATTATATGTATGCCATCGGCAGCAAGGATAGTTCTGACGCAAATATGACATGGCTGTTACCTGCCGCAGCAATTGGTTTAACGGCCGTGGTGGCAATAGCCGTTACATACATGAAAAAGATGAGAAATAGACCACACAGCCAAAATGGCACTGACAAGGGAGAGAACAAGGCATCTGAGAAAGGTGATTATCATGAAATGGTTGAACCCACAAAACAACAAAAATGATGTTTCAACTCCTGCCTCCACGAACTACACCCCTGAAATCACAAACTACCAGTACGACGGGGCCGGCCGCCTTACATCCGTTCAATACCCATCGGGCCTGACCGAATCCTACACCTACGACAGCGCAGGAAACCGTATAACCCTTACCAACTCCGCAACCGGAACAACCTACTACGCATACGACAATACGGGGAACACAATCGCCAGCGGAAACACCACGATGACATACGATTACGAGAGGAGATTAACATCCATCACCCTTCCGTCAGGGGACACCGTAAAATACAAATACCTCCCCGACGGTACGAGAATCATGAGGGCCAATAATACGGACACGGAGTATTACCTCTACGACAGGGAGGACAGGATAGGGGATTACGACAGCAACGGAAACCTGCATACACCCACGGCCCAGCAATCGACGAACCCGTTGCAATGAACATAAACGGAAGCACATACTTCTACATCCCGGACATTCAGGGAAGCATAAGGGCCATTGTGGACATAAACGGAAACCTGATGGCCTCGTATGTTTACGATGTCTGGGGCACATTGGTTTCCTATAATGGCACTTTGGCACAAAAGAACGATTACCTCTACACGGCCAGAGAATACGACTGGGAGACCGGGGTTTATTACTACAGGGCCAGATCGTATGATGCGGAACTCGGCCGGTTCCTTCAGCAGGACCCGGAAGGGATGGTCGATGGGCCGAATATGTTTGTGTATGTGGGGAATGACCCGGGGAATAACAATGATTACGGGGGCACTGCCTTGAAGTACATCGGCATACCTTGTATAAAATCATGGCATTGGTGGGGGATAAGCTGGGGGCATTTGTACTTTGATAAGAGTAGTTGGCAATCGTGTGTTGGCTTTACTTCTATCAGCACAGGTGCGGGTTACCAATGTTTACTCGGGACTTTCTTATGCCTCTTTTGGATTGTGTTCGGCGTGCTTGGAGTTACATCCTTCCTCGTCTGCATTGCTTATGCGTGTGGGGCGTATGCAATAATGTCTTTCTATTGTGGAATTTCTGCACTTCGATGTTTATAGGAGGGACGCACCATGCAAGCAAGATTGATGGAAACGCTTAAACTTTTTTCTTATTTTTTTTGTGTAGGTATTGTTCTCTTTGTTGTTTTTTCTCTTCTACTTTTCCCGCTAATGCCGCAATACTTTCTCGACATGTGGTTCCATAGGTCAGTCTTGTATTTGCTCTTATCTTTGCTATTTTCATTATTTTTTGGACTTGTTGGCACTCGCTATAGGTTGAGGGGGCGATTACTTGCTTGACATACCTGTCAATAGAAAGATGTGGATTTCAAATAAACGAAGGATTGTCATTGACCCCACCCCATCCGGCCACACCGTAACCTACAAATACCTCCCTGACGGTACGAGAATCATGAGGGAAAACAATACGGAAATGGAGTATTACATCTTTGTCGACAAACATGTTCATGACAATTATTTTTGCGACAATGTTTATAAAGTTCTCATCACAGGCACGCTGAAGAAAGATTTATCTTTCTGAATGTCGCTTAAAGATAACATGCCAAAAACTTGCGATATAATAACCTACTTATTCACAAACAGTCTGTACTTGAGATTCGGGTCAGAAAGCTCCTCAACGATTCTGTTGGCTATCAGTTTTTCGGGATGATGAAGGGACGGTATTCTATCCTCCAGGTCCTTGAAGTTCTCAAATGGCCTTTTCTCCCTTTCTTCAATAATAGCCCACATTATCTTCTTGCCGAGACCGGAAAGGATTTCCAGTGCATGGTATCGGCTTGTTATGGCCTGTGCCGTGTTGAAGAAGTCCACAAACTCCTTTTCCCTTGCCTTCACTATGTCTTCTACCACATACGGCAGTTCGCTCTGGGCCGTGCTTGTCAGGTCCTCGTATCCAATCCTCTTTTTCACATGGAGGATGTGCTCTCTCTTATCAATGTCTTTTCCGAGGTAAACCCTGTCTCCGATCATAAGAACGGCCCCGGGCTTCGGGATAAGTTCAAAGAGCTTGAACTCATGGTCGCCTATTGCGTATGCCACCGGCTCCTTTTTGAACCTTCTGTCATCGGGGTGCCCTCTGGCGAGAAAATCCAGAATGTATGCGTAATCCTCCATGTTTTCACCCCTCATTCCCTGTACCTACAAATATTCCTTTACAAGGGAAAGTATTTTCTCCGCCTCGCCGGTCTCCAGATTGATTCTCTCTTTGGCGAAAACCGCACGGAGTTCGTCTATTGTCTGGGGCAGAAGGTCCGCTATCTTTACGGCCAGAAAACCGGTAATATAGTCAATCTTCGCAAGTTTATCGGCAAGTTCTCTGGATTTCTTTGTATCCAGAACCGCAAAATGCTCTGCGTGCTCCATAGCTATCTTCTGCTCAATTGTCTTCTCCTCCACCTGCGAAAGGAGGTCCTTTACCTCGGAAAGCGTTACATACTTCTCATTGGTCATTCTATCACTGAACCTTCTTCAGATGATCCGGGTATGCTACAATCGTCTTGTGCTTGTTCCCTACCTTGAGGTCCACCAGATATGCCACCCCTCTCTTGCCGACAATCCGGCCGGTGAGTCCGTGGAATCTCCTGTGAGGCATTCCTCTGTGAACGCTGGGGTCTATGACCACCGCTGCAAGGTCTCCGACTTCAAAGGTCCGGAAATGATGTGTTATGGGAGAGAGTCCTCTCTGTCTGGGGCTCTTCCTCAGTATCTGTCTCGTCCTGTTTCTTATTCCTCTTGTTGTTCGTACCATTCATTGCACCTCCGCATCGTGGATGTGGATGACATTGAGACGCTCAACAGTTACCCGGACTCCAAGGAGTTCCGCAAGACTCGGTAAGGTGCGGCCCTCGTCTCCGTGCATCAGTTCCTTTATGTATGTGCCGGACTGGGCCTTTACCTCTATTTCCGCACCTGTTACCATTTCGCTTTCCGACGGATTGAGGACCTCGATTTTTATGACCTTTCGTTTTCTGACCCTGTCCGCCCGGCGGTGTACCACTCTCTTGGGAGTTTGTTGAGATATCTCGGCTCCACGTAATACTGCTATCACCTTTTTAAGCCTTTCGCTGTTTATGCTCTCTTCGAATACAACGGAAACACGGTATGTTTTAGGGGACGCAAGCTGCTTTATACGCACCACCTCCTCTTTTCCCGAATACCTGAGATCCGATACCTCCACTCTTCCCTCCGCCGAGGAATTAATCGCCTCCAGAAGGGCTGGCAGGTCAAGATGCCTTTTTTTCGGATTCCTAATTTCAAGGACGAAGGGCCTGCCGGTTCCCAGCATCACCGCATCTATGTCCTCGCGCCCCATCCCGTGAAAGTGCTCGCCGCTGCCGTCGGTGGCCTCCATGACCTTCTCCGCCACAATCTCCTCCACGCTGGTCTCGTACATCTTACCTGTTCCGTTGCAGTGCTCGCATCCCTTGCCGCGGCAGTATCG
>JAJSAE010000106.1 GCA_024281315.1 archaeon
AGCGGAAAGTGGAGAGACTTAGACGGTGATGGAATCTCCGACTACAACGAAACCCACTACGGCGAGGCCTACGGCTGGCTCGTGGACTGGGCCAAAGACAAAAGCAAGGAATACAACGACAGCGACAGATCAGGCGAGGAATTCAATTACACCGAGTACATAAACAACCAGTTCAATCCCCTTGTGAAGGAGAACACACCGCCGATGATAACGGACATTGTGATAGATACCGATGTTGCAAGTCACTGGGAGACCGAGTATCTGGTGGTGCCGAAGTTCGTTGTTGACCACTGCTGGAGCGTGATTACCGTTGATATATTCGATGTCGCCCCGTTCGATATTACCATAACGGCCGGGGATCTTGGCTCGTCTATGAGTTTTAGTTTCACATCGGCAGGAGAGAAGACAGTAAACGCAGTTCTGAACATCGATTACTGGACGGACTTCGGCGTGGATTACAAGGTCAATGTTACTTCCACGGATACTGCGGGCAATTCTGTTTACTTCGAGAAGAAGATAAACGGTGTGTTCGGCGGAGTGCTGGATGCACTGGCGGATATATGGGACGCAGTGGTCGGAGCGTTCGAGGCGGCGGCGAAGGCAGTGGGGGATGCGGTGGACTTCCTGATAGAGTGGATTAAAGAGATGATCGGAGATATGATTGAAAAATTGGTAGAACCGATTTTAGTTTCAATAAATGCATGTATTGTAGCCATGAATTTAGCATTAGATAAGGCCCTTTCCGAATATGATACAACGAGGTCTGTTTCAAATGAAGCAATAAGGGAGATATTTGAAGCTTTTGTATCTTCCTCTCTTTTCCTAGCTCTTTTTGCAATAGGCATAATCCTTACGATTATAGAACTTATTCTCATGCCTTATGTCCTAACTTTTGGTACTATTATTGGCATAGTGGCGAGTTTGGCTATGGTTATTATTGTTTCCTCTTTAGGTCAAGACAGTTCAAAACAAGGGAAAATTGAACTTCCTGGTGATAACATATTTGAATATATTCTGAGCCTTCTACCAAACAAAGAAAGTACTAATATTGGGCCAAACTTGATGGCAACCAAAGAGAGTTATGGAGGTTTCTTGTCAATTATCGTCGGCTTTTTATCTATATTGTTCGGCGCTTTGAGTATAGAAAAAGATTCCACAAAAACAGAAGCTTTTATTTACGGTGTAACAGCTGCGCTCATGGGTATAATTCTTGGGGCATATGGGGGGAATCTGGCTTGGATTGGGTTTGTTTTCTCTGCTGCAGGCCTATACTTTGGCCTAGAGTCTTTAAGTATTCATAAACTCGCGGTTATTTCTGTAATTATTGGTATCATAGGCATTATCATATCTCTTGCATCACTGGGGGGATTCATATGATAGATAAAAAAAATCAAACAAGGGATGTAGAAAAAGGGTTATGACTTTATATTACATAATGGCCATTATACTCTTGATTTTCTCGGCCTCTGTTATTATATTTTTAGATGTCCTAATTGGTTTGCTAGGGCTCGCGCTATCGCTTGGTGTTTCTTTAATAAAATTCCATCAAACAGCTATACAACTTCCGCATAGCATAGCTTTCAAAAGAGATGGATTAATATTGCACTACGAGCAAAAAGAAAAAAGTATACAATTTAAGTCTGTTGTCAGAGTGCATAGGCTAGAAAATGTATTAACAAAAAAGGATACTGGACTCGTTTTAGAAACCGAATCCGGAAAAATTCAGCTCACCATCGATTCCAAGATTGCTGATGAATTTATGAAACGATACGAAGATTTCAAGAAGTCAGAGGTGAGAAATAAAAGCGATAAACTGTTTCTCACAAAAGTTAGGAATACAGATATAAAAGGTACTGGAGGTTTTGTTCTTGCAGTTTTGACAATGCTTTCTCTGATATATGTGCTGTGGAGTAATGATTGGCATGTGACATCTTCGGCCAAAACCTTACTCTCATCTTTATCTCTTATTGCTCTTTCTCTCTTTTCGTTCTTCCGAGGGCGGTGTCTGTACATTGAATCAAAGAATGAGGGAAAGAATGCAATAAAAAGATTCTGGAAGCAGTATGAAGGTGGGAAGTTACCAAAACTGTATCATTTGGAGAAAAATAAATACAACGGGAAAGCATATATTGTTTTCTCTTTTTCTGGCGGCCTTTGGCATCTTTACATAGATGTTTATGCTCCCTCAAGGATTGTCAACAAGGTGCTGGAATTACTCAAAAACAAAGAGATCAAATCAATACAGGAGTATGAGGATGGGATTATGATTAATCTGGAGGATGAGGTGGTCAAACTTTCAGGAGAAGAGAAAGACGTTTTCCTATTTCTCTCGTGTTTATTGAAAACACAAAAAAAGAGAGTTGAAGATCTCATGAACTTGCTATGCTCCTCAGAGCAGGAAGGGATTAGACGGAGGCCCTAACATGACCCTTGCCACTAATCACCCCAACCCCGGCCATTTCGGCCACTTCGCCCTGTTTGAGTTTGAGCTTTACGGCGCTCTGTCCCCGACAAACAACGATACGGACGGCGACGGCCTCTATGACGGCTACGATGTTTCCGCAGATTACGCCCTTGACGGCAAGGCCCATAAAGGAGAACTCACCGCAGGAACAGAACAGTTAAACCCGGACACCGACGGCGACAGCATAACGGACGGTCAGGAGATTAACGGCTATGAACTCACATGGATGGAACCGAAGGATGACGGGCCGATACAGCACGGGCCGAGCACATACACCTCCGACCCGACGGACCCGCACAACCCGGACGCCAGCGGGAAGTGGAGGGACATTGACGGCGATGGCATATCCGACTACAACGAAACCCACTACAGCGAGGCCTACGGCTGGCTCGTGGACTGGGCCAAAGACAAAAGCCGGGCCTACAACGACAGCGACAAATCCGGCGAGGAATTCAACTACACCGAGTACATCAACAACCAGTTCAACCCGTTCGTGAAAGAGAACACTCCGCCAATGATAACGGACATTGTGATAGTTACCGATGTTGCGAGTCACTGGGAGACCGAGTATCTGGTGGTGCCGAAGTTCGTTGTTGACCACTGCTGGAGCGTGATTACCGTTGATATATTCGATGTCGCCCCGTTCGATATTACAATTACGGCCGGAGACCATAAGAGTTCAGAGGCCTTTTCACTCTCGGCCGGAACGCAGTCGGTAACCGCATATCTGAACATAGATTACTGGACAGACTTCGGCGTGGATTATAAGGTCAATGTTACTTCCGAGGATGCGGCCGGAAATACGGTTTACTTCGAGAAGAAGATAAACGGTGTGTTTGGTGGTGTGCTGGATGCGCTGGCGGATATATGGGACGCAGTGGTCGGAGCGTTCGAGGCGGCGGCGAAGGCTGTGGGGGATGCGGTGAACTGGCTCATTAAGTGGATATCAAAAGTAATTAAAAATCTTATAGAAATAGCACTTGAGCCACTTATAACTGCCTTTAATAATTGGATTGCCGAAATGATAAATCTTGTTAACGACATATTTGGAGATGAAGGCAGTTCTATGAAAAATGGGATGATATATGGTATTTATGGTATTAATAGTGCTACCACACCCATAGATAAAAATTTGACCCCTTCAATAAGTGAGGTAATAGAGCTCTATGCCCTAATTTTTGGTAGCGCTTTTGCTATGGTTATAGGCGCATTTGTTGCAACAATATTTGCTATAGAAGCCACTATTTTTGTTTTCGAAACAGTTATACCTGCTGCTGGTGCTGCTGGAGTGGCAATCAGTGCGGTTTTACAACCTTTCATTAAAGAAGCTCTTGCACAACTAACAGAACACTTTGCCTTAGTGGCTTTATCTTTCAGTGCAGGTTTCTTGGTTGATGCCTTATTAGAAATGACTGGATTGGCAGATAGCATTTCAATTAGTGGAGGAGGTGTATTACTAACAGTCGTTGTTTTATTGATAGAAGGGCTTTTTACAAATAAATACAATAAGGAGAATCTTTTTAAAGTTGATAGGAAGAATAATTTGTTCTGGGATGTGGTTGGGTTGTTTATAAATGTTGTAGGTTTTCTAATTGCTTTGAGTGGTGCAGGCCCATTCTTCATAGTGTTAGGCCTTATGCTGAATGCTATTGGTTTGTTATTATGCCTAGGAGGGCCTGACGCCCCAGGTTTTGCAGGCTTGCTTGACGAAATGCTCGCCTCAGCCTTGTTCGGGGTGAGTTTGTCGTCAGCCATCCTTTATTTTCAGCGAGGTGATTAGTAATGAAAAAAAGAGAGTGTATCTATGACTCAAAAGATAATGATAATGTGAGAAAACATTTACTTTCCCAGAGATATGCTCTAATTGCTGCACTAGTGGTATGGATTATTTTTATTTTTTTCATGTCCATCCCAAAATTTCGACCTGACACGCGCTTAGCTTTCCAAATCCTGCTATCAATCACTTTCGCTATCTTAGCATGGCCATATATTCAAGAGCAGAGAGGGGTGCAGATTTATCCTGACATGATAGTGGTAATTGGAAAAAAAATCCCCTTCGAAGACATAACTCAAGTATCTTACGATTCAAAAACCGTGAAGATTGAATTTCTTTGTAGAGGAAAAACAAAAAGTTACTCTCTTGATGTGCGGGCCCTTCCATCTCTGCCCGAACTAAAGGAAATCTTTGGGGGGAAAGTTGTAGAGGAGAAGTATCCAAAGGAGTCCTAACATGACCCCCATCCACATCCGCAAACTGAAAGGCTCACATCGCAGGCCTTTGACGCGTCCCCGTCGAAGGCCTTAAATACTACCTCTCTGATATTGAGACATGGAAGAATCCAGACGGCTTGTCGTCCACGGCTTTGTTCAGGGTGTCGGTTATAGGGCCTTCATCCAGATGATGGCCAGACGCTTTGGCATCAAAGGGAGAGTGAGGAATCTCGACAACGGCGATGTGGAGGTCATTGCGGTGGGTCAAGCGGCGACTCTGGACAAGTTCTTACAGGTCATAGACATAAAAGCCGAGAGCCCGTTTGAGCCGGATGTTCACGGAATAGATAGCGAGTCATATTCCGGCGATGAAAGTTTTGATAATTTCCGCATAGATTACGGGTACGATATGACCGTGGCGGAGAGGGAGATGATTGAGCGCTCTGAAATAGGGATTCTGGCATTTGGTTGGATGGGGAGGTATCTCGGGGAGAAGATTGATACAGGATTTGATGACCTTGGGAATAAGATTGATAGTGTTGGTAATAAAATCGATGCCCTATCTGAAAAAACAGATAAAGGCTTCTCCGAACTCGGTAATAAGATTGATACTGGCTTTTCAAAACTCGGAGACAAGATTGATAATGTAGGTCAGAAGGTTGATACTGTCGGCAACAAGATAGACGTTCTTTCCGAAAAAACTGATAAGGGCTTCTCAGAACTTGGAGAAAAGATAGATACCGGCTTTTCAGAACTCGGCAACAAAATAGACGACAGTTCCTCAGAATCCATTATAAGGCTTGATACCATAGGCCAGAACACCGGAGAATTGAACGATAAGATCGATAATTTGTCACAGGAACTTCCGGTTGTCGCCGAGAAGGTGGATCGGTTCAGAGAAGAGACCATCGGGGCCTTTGGAGAACTGGACCGAAAATACCATGTGATTTCTCAGAACCTTGAGAGGTTGAACAGCAACATAGAGAAGATGGTGGACGACCTCGGAATTTTGATAAGGGAATTTGTGGAAGAAAAGAGGAGAAACGAAGGATTGAAATAATCGTTTTCACCGACCAAAACCTTAAATCCCTTTCAAGCTATACCTCTCCGTGTCCTCTATTGCTCTCAACACAGGCCAGTCCCATTTCCATTACGGGCCAGACCTACCATTTGAGGATGACTTTATTGTCGAAATGCTGATTCGTGCTGCCGGAGATCACAAGAGTTCTCAGGCCTTCTCACTCTCGGCCGGAACGCATTCGATAACCGCAGTTCTGAACATCGATTACTGGACGGATTATCTTGTGGATTATAAGGTCAATGTTACTTCCGAGGATGCGGCCGGGAATACGGTGTACTTCGAGAAGAAGATAAACGGTGTGTTCGGCGGTGTGCTGGATGCATTAGCGGATATATGGGACGCAGTGGTCGGAGCGTTTGAGGCGGCGGCGAAGGCTGTGGGGGATGCGGTGAACTTCCTTGGAGAGTTGTTGAAAGAAATGGTTCTTGCTCTTATAACTCCATTGGGTGAACTTCTCTATACAAGACTAGCCGTCATTGCCCAGAACATGGCTCTCGACATGCAAGGGAATCTGAGAATAGATGAGAATGGGATTATATCTCCATCGGGTTATAATCCATGCCCCCCAGTAGCCCCAGGAGGTGATATAGAGCCGCCCTCAGAAGTAGCTAGTATAATCACGCTAATTGCATACGCAATTCTTGCCGCTATACTTCTGCTATACATGTTTGGTCCTCTTGGAAATGTTATAGCTACTATGATTATAATTGCAATTGCAGTAGCTCTGGTTGTCTATTTCGTCAACAACATAGAGGATATTTTGGATAGCAACGAACTACCATATCAGAACGATGCTGAACAAGCCTCTCAAGAAACCACTATTGCTGCTGGATTCATTGGATGGTTTTTCGCCTTTTATGGTCTTGCAAGCGGCTATCTGCAACTTGAAGCAGCACCGAAAGCGGATCCCATCGGAATGCAAGCAATTCAGGTAGGGGTTGCTGCCCTGATATTTGGCCTAATATCTCTGTTTACGCCAATCTCAAGCACACCTGTGGATGATATAGTTATCGGCTATATTACACTGGTTCTTGGACTGACTGCGTTTGCGTTTGGATTAAAATCAATGGCAAGCACACCGTATCCAGCTCCAGGATTTTCTTCAGGCATAATATCTATGATATTAGGTGGCATATCCATATTCATCACTGCTGCTTTGTTTCTTCAATCAGTGGGGGTGCTCTGATGAAAGGTTGGATTCCAGTGACCGTTAATAAAATTAAAGGTGGGATAATTGCTCTTTTGATGCTTTCGCTCTCCTTCAATATCCTTTTCATACTTGCCCTTACTTTTTTAGTAGAAGCAGAAAAGACTGAAACCCTACTGGTTTGGGGAATCCTTACTGCTTTTTATTTTTGTGTGGCATGGTTACTGCCTCTCTGGGTGTATCTTAGGCTTCCGGTTAAAGTCAGATTTTCGGACTCCGAACTTATCATACAAAATGGAATGAAGAGGGAGAAATATATTCAGAGGGAGAATATAATCAAAGTTGTTCCTATGAGAGCTGTTATAAGCAAGGATATAATATACGGGGTCTATTACAACAGTAAAAAGACAGGTGTGACATCTTTTGATGAGAAATCCGGGAGGTATGTCTGGGAGTGGTATTACGGGAAAGAGAAGAATATAGAACAACTGGAGCCCTAACATGACCCCCATCCACATCCGCAAACTGAGAGGCTCACATCGCAGGCGTTTAAAAGCTTCCCGTCGAAGGCCTTAAATACTACATATCTGATACAAGGCCATGGAAGAATCCAGACGCCTTGTAGTCCGCGGCTTCGTTCAGGGGGTAGGTTATAGGGCCTTTATTCAGATGATGGCCAGGCGCCTTGGCATTAAAGGAAGAGTGAGTAATCTCGATGATGGCCGTGTTGAGATTATTGTAACCGGTCAACCTGAAAGTTTGGAGAGGTTTGCGAAGCTAATCGATATAAAGGCCGAAAGTCCGTTTGAACCGGATGTTCATGAGATAGAAATCGGGAAGTATTCCGGTGATGCAAGTTTTGATAATTTCCGCATAGATTACGGATACGATATGACCGTGGCGGAGAAGGAGATGATTGAGCGCTCTGAAATAGGAATACTGGCATTCGGCTGGATGGGAAAATACCTTGGAAATAAGATTGACACTGTTGGCCAGAAAGTTGATAATGTCGCCCAGAAGGTCGATACTGTTGCTCAGAAAGTTGATAATGTCGGCAACAAAATAGATGCTCTTTCCGAAAAGGTGGATGCGGGTTTCGGTGACATAAGCGGCGAGATAAAACTGACCAGAGAGGAACTCGGAGAAAAAATAGATGCTTCCAATGAAGGGACCGAAAACTTCGATATGGAGATGGTTCAGAAGTTCGATGCCCTTGATGTGAAATACGGCATTATAGGCCAAGGATTGAACGAAATGAACGGCCGCTTTAAACAACTGGAAGGGGATGTCAGGGAGATGAAGGATGCCTTTCTAAAACTTGTTGAGCACATGACAGAGGAATGAACGACAGGTTAATAAGTGAGTTTTCCTATACTCTTCCGTGCCCTCTATTGCTTCAGAACAAGGCCAATCCCATTTCCATTACGGGCCAGACCTACCATTTGAGGATAACAGCATAAAGATTACAAAGGAGAGCACAAAGGCAATGATGCGGCTCATAAGAAGAGTTGGGCCGGAGGAGGCCACGGAAATCGCGGATGAACTCGGACCCGCAGCAGATAAGACTCTCGGATTCGTAGGCCGACATGGCGATGACGCACTGGAGTTGCTGGCAAATAAGGATGTTACAACCTTGGAGAAATATGCGGAGATGGAGAGTAATTTGGATGATATATTGGCTAGAAAAGCAAATGGCTTTGAAAACTCTGAATTGCTATCCAGACATTGGGATGGTAGTTCCTATCATAAAAACGAATTCCCGGAATTCGGAACCGCAGAAGAGTACCAAGCATATGCAAGTGAGGTGGCGAAAGATCCGACATCTAAGAAATTTGTTTACTATCACCGCGGCGAAATTCCGAGATATGGCTTTTATAGAATAGAGCCTGATGGAAAAACAATAACATTTGTTGTGCTAGACGAAAACGGATATATCAGAACATGCTTTAGACCACCCAGCACCAACTATTTTAGAGGTGTGCAATTTGCTAAACTTGTATGGTTAAAGAGGTGACTAAGATGGAGTATACAGAAATAGAAGAAGATGTTGGAGAGTATGCAAAAAACATAATGTTCCTGAAGAAAATATTGGAGGAGAAAGCACCAGAGATATTGGCCCCCCCATTCACTCCCTTAGGTGTATTATCTAATTTGCGAGTGAGATTTTTATGGTTGAAGTCTATTAGCCAAATACATCGTCTAGATCTAGATAAACGAATAACACATCTTAATGGCCTCCTTAACGGATTAATAAATTCACATTCAAAAAAGGTAAACTATCTTGCAGAAAAAGAGTTTGAATTTTATTGTGAGAAGTATAACAGATATATGCACGGAGTAGATGAGCTTGAAGAGGAATATGGTTATGCATTATATCTGCGTGACATAATAGAAGCGATGCTTCAAACATTCCCCTACTTACAGGACCTGCCAGAATACAGACTCGTGCAGGAAGGAGACGACTTATTAAAAAAAGAGATTCCAAGATTGGCCGCTAAAGGCTATCTCTGGGATTCGGAGGAGCATCCTAAAGAATACTGGTGGCAGCATCTGAAAAAATTGGCAAAAACTCAGGTCGGGGAGCAAACAGAAGAAAAGGAACCGTGACATGACCGCCTGCTCTGACCTCTCCATCGATAGACAATTACATTTCCGTTACGGGCCAGAGTTGCCTTTTGAGGATAAATTTATTGTGGAAATGCTTATCAGTACGGCCGGGAACACGGTTTACTTCGAGAAGAAGATAAACGGTGTGTTTGGTGGAGTGCTGGATGCGCTGGCGGATATATGGGACGCAGTGGTCGGAGCGTTCGAGGCGGCGGCGAAGGCGGTGGGGGAGGCGGTGAATTTCCTGATACATTGGATAATGGAGATTGTAAACAAAACTATTAACGCGGCCTTGGACAGAATAAGGGCGGGTTTAGAAAACATACGGCAATCGTTAGTTAATGCTTTAGCAAACTCGTTCAACGAGTTTAAAGCTACGGGAACAAATTCTAAAGAAACCTTATCAGCCATTACCGACATCATCTTTGGCGACCTCTTCCTGATTGCAATAGTTATTGAGGGCGCAATACTCATTATTGGAACTCTGATTACGCCGTTTGTAGGAGCATTCAATGCTCTAATTAGCATAATAGTGTCTCTATTAATAATTGCAATCATAGGTTCCGAATTTGCTGCGACAACTAACGGGTATGGTTCCTTGTCTATGAACAACATTGATGATTTTGTAGTAGATCTTTTAATTCCGCAAAATGCTGACTCAAATAAGCAAATAGAAAACACAATAAATTCTGCTGACGGGGGACATGTTCTCACTTTTAAAAACTGGCTTGCGCTGCTTGCCTCCGTTACTTCGTTCACTATTGGAGTCTTCTTTAGGAGATGTGAGCCATGTTGTGGCTATTTAAGGAACATTCTTTGTGATAATATAGTCTCAAATACACTGGCTAAAAATTAATAAAATCTGAAAATATTAAAGAATTCTAACCCACTTTTACCTGCATAACAGGGCCCTATTCCCTCCCCCTGCATTTTTTTATCTTCCCAGACTCTTATGCGCCTTTCCCAAATCTCCCGCAGCCTGCGCACCCATAAGAGATATTTCTCCGGCCAGAACCGCACCGCCTATTATCTCAGCAAGTTTCTTTGCGCTGTTTTTGCCGAAGCAGCCCATTATGTTCAGGGCCTCCCTCTGCGTGTCCACGTGCGTTCCGCCTCCCACAGTTCCCACGGGCAATGATGGGAGGGAAACCGCAACATACAGATCCCCTGACTTCGTCATCTCAACCGTCGTTATGCCTGCACTCCCCTCAACAACATGAGCCGCATCCTGCCCCGTGGCCAGAAATGTCGCAGCCACTATGTTAGCGTACTGGGCGTTGAATCCAAGAGCCCCAGACCTTGCGGAGCCGAGGAAATTCTTTATGTAACTTACATCCACTATTTTAGAGGGGGTCGTATGCAGTTTCTCCGCAACCACGGTTTCCGGTATTACCACCTCGGCCTGAACATGCTTTCCCCTGCCGAGTATGAGATTCATGGCCGACGGCTTCTTGTCCACGCACATATTGCCAGACATGGTCACCAGAGTTGCACCTGTCTTCTCCGCAATTAGATTTGAAGCGGCTTCCGACGCTATGGTTACTATGTTCATCCCCATGGCCTCTCCGGTGAAGAAATAAAATCTCAGAAAGACATGCCTTCCAACGACAAACGGGTCTATCTTCAGCAGTTTTCCGTGGGATGTCGTTGCCTCCGCTTTCTCTTTAACCTCGCCATAGTGCTCCTCAACCCAACGTACAAGGGCTCTGGCCTCTGTTATGCTTCCGGTTCTGAAACCGGGCGCGCGGGTCATATTGTCCTGAAGGACCATTGTTCTGGCACCTCCGCTCAGACCTATTATTCTCATCCCTCTGTTTACCGATGCCACAAGTGCACCCTCGGTGGTTGCCAGCGGCACATAGTACTCACCGTCCGTGTATTCTCCCTTTATTTTCAGGGGGCCTGCAATCCCCACCGGTATCTGAATCGTTCCGATCATGTTTTCGATGTTCTTTGAGGCGCTTTCCGGACTTATGGAAAAACTTCCTATCTTTTTAAGGTCGGCACCGGTTATCTTTTCGGTAAGGGCCCTGCGCCTGCTGATATCATCCACGGTTTTCCCCCTGATGGAAGCAGGATTCTCATGCTCATTGTTCTCTGGCATGAGTCGTGATTACACAGGGGTTATTTGTAGTTTCTGGAAAAAGATTAATGAAAGGGGTTTATCTGTTTCTTAGCCGTCTGGTGACTATCAGAACCGCAAACACCACAAGAAGGAGCATTGTAATTCCGAACAATCCCAGTGTGGTGCTGTCTCCCATTACGGAAGTACTGCCCGCGGAGGTCGTCGTTGTCTGCGAAGCCGACAGCACGGTTACATCTGTTTCGGCCATGTTGTTGCTCTCATCCGTTTCATTGATAAGATTGTACGGGTCAACCACCACCTTTACCGTATGTATCCCCTCATAAGAGGGAACATGCCACGGAACGGTTATTATAGCAGAGCCGTTTGCAGGTATGCTGTCTATTGTCACAGTGTGATAGATATGGCTGGTCCTATCCATGTAAAAGCGAACCTGAACATCCTTCTGGTCTGAATATATATTGTTGTTGTGAATCTCTGCCGTTACTGTTATATCGCTGGAAGCCCTGATGGGTGCGGAAAAG
This sequence comes from archaeon, assembly GCA_024281315.1. GTDB lineage: Archaea > Thermoplasmatota > Thermoplasmata > JAJSAE01 > JAJSAE01 > JAJSAE01. The sequence goes on from JAJSAE010000106.1 coordinate 12,118, forward strand.
GATATATCCTTCGATTCCACGGACAAATCGTCTACCCCAATGCTGACATGGCCACTGTTCGGTGCATAGTCCCAGTACCAGGTAGAAGTGTCAATCATGCCGAATACTACCTGCTTATTGGAAAAGCCGCCAATATCCCACCATGATACACCGGTTTCCATGCTCTGGCCATCGGAAGCATTTAGATAAGATACCGAAACTGGATTGGACCAGTCCCAGCCCCCGCTAGTCCAGGAGTAAACAGAATGGTATCCACCCCATCCATAGAGGATTATCCAGTAATCAGCTCCAATATCATTTATAACTTGGCCAGTGTTGCTGTTACAATCCGAATCCACCCATATAAGACCATAAACATCAATTGTTGAGGACCATGGATTATAAGATGTCATGCGGAAATAGAGATTATCACTGTCAAACTGAAAATATGCATTCTTGACATTAATACCCCCTTCATCCGGATCCGTTAGAAGCTTGCTCCAATTGTTGCTTGGTTGAGCCAGCAAAAGGGGAGGTGTGCTTGAGCTTTCGTTCTTAAGGAGCTGCTGCATGGAATCTTTATCATATATGGGACCATCCGCCCTGCTATATGTGCTACTTAAAAGCATGCCCATGAGCATAAGGCCGACCATTGCGTATGCCATCATCTTTTTTTGTTCCATCCTTTTCTCCTCCCTTTTTAAAATGAAAAAGGGGAGGGGTTTAGAAGGACTCCGGGGGGTTCTCCTTCTCGTCGTACACCAGCGGAACTTCGTCAGAAGGAGCTTCGACTTCCTCCGACGGCGCTGGGGCATCCACCGCGGCGGGATCATCCACGCTCATCTCCGCAATTTCCGGGATGCTCTCTTCCTGCGTCGATTCGTGTGTTTCCTCGGTCTGTTCCGGGACATATGCGCTATCAGTTGGAGCGGGCTCCTGATAACCGGATAGCGGCTCAGGCTCCTTCCATGCGACAGGCTTCTCCTCATGATACATGGGTTCCTCTTCTTTCCTGCGCGGCCCGAACATCCATGCAAGCACAAGTACTAGTATGAGTATGACCACAAGGAATCCCCAGCCGAGGGCGTTGTCGCTGGTTACAATCTGACTGCCAGCTGTCGCATGGTAGGGCTCCGCAACACCCGTGCTCTGAACGGTAACGGTGTTGTCCCACCAGCCGCCCCAGTTACCGTTGGTGTCTATATAATCCACCTCAACAGGTATGACATACGGCCGGCCCGGTGCCATGTTCGCATTGCTGACCATCTGGAAGGTTACTGTTATCGACTCGCCGGGTGCGAGATTGCTCGTCTTGACCATCCATACGGTGGGCGCAGGATGCGTGTAAACACCCTCTATGTAAAGATTCAGGTCCACAATATCCTTCGCATCCTTTATGTTCAACTGCTCCAGAGTGATATTGGAGTTGTCTCTTATGGTCTCCCTCTCGGCACCGTTCTGATAGTCATCCCTGTATGTGCTTATGCTGTTCACAAAGCCGTCCACCACATTCCAGTACTGCGAGGGGTCCCCATTGAATATGAAGGAGTCGGGAATGGAAACAAAGACATTCCTTGCGGTATCGTCGCCCTGGTTCGTTATTGTAAGGTTCATGGTGAACTGCTGACCGGGATTAATATCGCCGGTTGTAACACTGGTAATCAGAAGTTCCGGTCCGAAGCCCCTTACTTCCACCACAGACTGCATGGTCACGGTTATATCCTCTCCCGTATCAGCATTCCTTCCGGTAAGTGTGATATTCACTGTATATATGCCTGGTGCTGCGTTCGGGTCGATATCAACAAACCATTCCATCCATGCACTATTACCTGCCCCAACCGTATCATCGGAATTCCAAAGGTCGTTCTCAACCGTGGTGACACTGTGATTTAGTGGATTAAGGAACGGAGTTCCGGGTCCCACCTGAAGAGTCGCTCTGATATCTATGAACTGCACCATCTCAAAGGTGTTAATCCATGTCCCTACATTCACATAGACAAGGTTGTCGCCAGCGAGGTCAAAGTAATCCCCTGACCATCCGTCAAGATTCTGCATTTTCTCAGCGGTAAAATCTGGATGGTCGTCGTTTACGCTTACCATAACATAAGCACCTGCAATCCATTCGTTACCCGGGTTCACATCACATACAGGTATCATGGGTGTGGAATCGTCCCAGTCATCGTCCAACCAGTCGCCGATTACATCAACATAGTGCGCATTATTGCCGGTAGCGCCGTTATCGAAATAGGACGCGGACCAGTCGAAGAGAATTCTGTGCTGTCCTGCCTGCACATAGGGGTCAAGAGCGATAAACCACGAATTGCTGGTATTCGTACCCTGCGCGAGTGTATCGAGTTGAATCTTATCGACAAATTGAGGGTTCTGATCTCCGGAATTATCGGCCCCCTCATAGAAGTCAACTGCGGGATAGAAGAATACGCCGTCCAGTTCAGGCCATATCTCAATGTTCCTGAGGTCAACATTTCCGGTGTTGGTGAACCTGACCTCAAGAGCGGGTATTGAAGCATTGCCCTGAGTTATCGTTGCCGAACCTATGACCTCCGCCTCAATAATCGGAGTAAAGTCAACTGTGAGGTTAAGCGTCCCGGTATCATTGAGCCGAGCGCCAGTGCCATTGGTGTATTCTGTCTGGTAATGAATAATATATATGCCGGGTGCCACGGTCCTTGCCACATCGACCCGGAATATCACATCGCTACCTGCAGTGGTCACGATGCCCGGAATCCTCGCTGATGTTTCGTCAAAGGTTATTCCGGCAGGTATGTCAGAGAGGTTCAGATATACATCCGAGATGTCGCCCCAATAAGCTCTGACTCCTATGGTCTGGTCGGCAAATATGTCGCCCGCATACAGGACTTCATCCGGATCATCCACTATTGTATTATGTGCAAGGGCGGTTGCGGGAACATACGCGCCGGCAATCCACTCCTGTCCCGGTAAGAGACTATATACCGGAATTGCTGGGCTGCCGAGCCATGTGCAACTAACAGTTGTATCGCCGCCTGGATTACCAGTGCTACCGTTATCCAAATAGTGAGCATTCCAGTCAAAGAGGATCCTGTCCTCTCCAGCCGTTACATATGGCGTAAGATCGACATACCATGAATCACTGGTCTCGTTACCCATCGCAAGAGAATCCAGGTGCACAGGAGTTACCGGAGTCGGATAACCTCCAGGTGCGGCATGCTCATAGATTGTGGATGATGCGGATGCGGCGGATATGACTATATCTATATCCGCAAGGTCCACAGTCCCTGTATTCTTAAATCGGACCTCAACAACAGGTATTGGACTTGCCCCGGGAGCGGTTACTATTCTCGTTGAACCGACAGTTTCCGCCTCTATTATCGGAGTATACTCAACGGTTATATGTATATACGAAGTTTCCGTACATCTTATATTATCCGGATTCGTGTAGTCAACCTGATAGGTGATGTTATAGATGCCAGGTGCCATGTCTCTTGCAACATCGATCGTGTAAAGAGCGGTGTCTCCTGCTGCAGTTATGGTTCCGGGAATCCAGTATGTGGTGCCGGGGAGGTTGAAAAACGGATGAAATGTGATTCCTGTAGGTATGTTCGAAAGGTTCAGGTAGAGGTTATTCACATTGGCCCAGATAGGCGTAACATCCATGGACAGAGATGTGTATGTCTGACCTGCATATAATGTAGTCGGATTGGCTACCACTATGTTGTTAGCTATATCAAAGAGAATATAACCAATTACAATACTCTGCCTTGTGGCAGGCGTTCCATCACTATCATCAAAAGCCAGTGTTACGCTGATATTATATGTGCCCGGAGCGGCACTTGCATCCACATCAAACTGAAACGCACCGAATGTGTAAGCAGGACCACCATTCACGAGATTTATTCCTGTAGTATGATCCGCATTTGTGTCCCATGTTATCGGAGCACTCCCAACAACAGCCAGATCTACATTGGCAGCGTTAAGGTCTGCAGTATCGGCTTCCGTCCCAGGATTGTCATTCAGTACGGTTACCGAAAAAGACACATCCTGTTCTCCGGGATACAGGATCCATGCGTTAAAAGGGTCATTGGTTACCCTTGCAGCCCAGTTGTTTGCACTATCATAGGTGGTTGCATTCACAACCGGAAAAGCCGCAAATACCGAAAAACTCATAAGCAGTATCAGTATTATTGCGACTCCCTTTCTAAATTCTTGCCTCATATTTTCTTCCTCCTTTGTATTTCTTTATTCTATCTCTTCCTTTCTTATGGTACATCACGGCGGTACCACTAGCACCGCTGGTTTGAACCGGAATATGAGTGCTACTATATATAACTTGCCCTCGTGCAGAGTATATAAAGAAACAGCTCAATCTAGGCTCTAACCCCTGAAAATGCCCCGATTATCCTTGGCATGGAAGAGTCAATGTGCGCCAGCAATTTTTTCATTCCGCCATAGTCTGCAAACCGCTTTTCCGGGAGAACCGTAAGAACGGATTTTTTACCCGCAATCGTGCTTCCGGCCACAATCCTTGCGGGAACCATCTGAAGTCCTGCAAAAATATGTATCACATCCCCCTCACCAAGCTCTCTGCCGAAGAAACGGTTGACCTCAACCTCAAAATCGCATTCGTCCTCGAAAGTATCCACTTCGTGAGTCGCCAGCACCATTCCCCTCTCAAGGTCGTCCTCTTTCACATTCTTCAGGGCAAGACCCACTCTGCTTCCTTTTCCCGCACTATTAACATCCACATCATGTACCTGTATACTCTTTACATGAGCAATCTTATCCGATGGATACATTCTGAGTTTCTGGTGCCTTTCAACAACTCCGCTCTCAACCATTCCGAGAGCCACCAATCCCACGCCCTTCACAGGAAAATAGTGGTCAATTACAACCCTCACCGGTTCGTTGATGTCATCGGTTTCCTTCACCATGGAAAAGAGAAAATCTCTCACTCTCTCGTGGTCATCCTCCAGAATTTCGTAGTCCTTGAGGGCCGTGTCCCCTATAAACGGTTTAATTTGTTCCGGTAGCAGATAGTTTCTGAGTATTATGCCGCCATCTCTCATGCCCAGCGAATTTAGCGCAATTATTATCTCTCCGATTTCCCTATTCATCTCTGAAATGTCCAGAATTGCCACATCCGACATGTTGAGGGAGAATAGAAGAGAACTCAACTTATCCGGATACCTTATGGGAGATACGACATTGAGATGCCTTTCACCATCCCTATAATTAAAAAGGGCAATATCCGATTCTGTTCCCAGTTTGGCTATACGCGATGCAAGTTCCCTGTCCCTGACAAAGGCGTTGACATTCATTCTTTCAACTCTCTGTACACCTTATCAAGTTTATCCCACACAAGTTCGTGCTCAATGCCGCCTTCTCTCAGCATATCGCTGATTAACTGTACCACTCTTTTCAACTCCGTAACCTTCGTATTGGCATGTATGTACATTTCCTTTCTGGCCCCTTCCTCCGGGATAGGGAATATAAGCCTGAATCTGCCCTTCCTGTTTATTCCTTCCGGCTTTTTGTCCCTTACGATATCGTCCATGTTCACTCTCAGATATATTTCGTGAATCTCTTCGTCCGGCATTAAGCCAGTCTCTTCAAGAAATCTGTCCATGAGCGACGGGAATATGTCTTCAAGGTCGCTGTAGTGAAAATTCTCGGCAAAGATGAAATGCCCGCTTCTTTTCTTCATGATATAGCATTTGGAGGCTGATATTTAAGGCTTACGCCCACTCTCCCCCATAACACTCTTTACCGCCGCAACAAGTTGATCTATCCCGAAGGGCTTTAAAAGGAAAAAATTCGCACCTGCCTTGATAGCATGTTCACCGATACGCCCGTCACCGCTTACGATTATAATCTTCGCGCTGTTGCATATCCTTCTAATCTCTGGAATAAGCTCAATCCCGTACTTTCCGGGAAGTCTCTGGTCCATAAGAATAACATCCGCCAGCTCCCCTCTGTTCTTCATCTCTTTCAACATTTCGAGAAGTTCCTCACCGTTTCTGGCAATGGCCGACACATGGAATGTGTCTATGGCCTCCAGCACCTCGCTGTAAAGGCCCAACAGTGTTGCATCGTCTTCCACTATGAGTATGTTTGTCATCTTCGATCCCCTCCATGTACCAATTTAAAGGGAGCAAAGAGGCGAACAATAACTTGTTCTTAAAACTTTCTCCATTTCAAGAATATGTTATGCAAATAAGCGAGAATCATGTATGATAACGGAATTACATGCCAATATATCCGATGTAAAGAGATTTTATATACATGATTTCTGACCGCTTCGGACACTGTGTATCGGAAAAATGAGTGGGATTCTGCTCTCATTCTGCGAAGAAATGCAAACTAATCACCGAATACACTCCTTGCAGGTGAAAAGAAGGAGAAAGGAGGAGCGCTTCGTTAGTATTGTATCCGTTCTTGTCTTGTGCGGATATTCCCCCCAGTTAAAAATCAGGACTGATAATGGAACCTTCTTTCTTATATACCAGAGATAATGATTTTTTACCGGTGACTCAATGAATCAGAGAGATATCGAACTAATGCAGGCTATCATAAAAGAAATCGGAGACATCGGTGCGGGAGAGCGGGTTCTTTTCAAGGTTTCGTACAGCAGAATCGTGCAGACTAATCTGGTAATTCTGAAAATCCTGCTGGACCAGTGGATGAAACAGGGGATATTTATAACAGTGGATCGGCCTCACAACTATATGGAACATCTTCTCAGGATGCATCGAGTAAAAAACAGACACCGTCTTACTTATATAGATGCAATCGGCAAATACTCCGGAAGCGAGATGCCAGCCGTAGAAAACAGGGCTATATCCCGCACCCCATTTCAGATAGAGCATCTGCCTGACGAGTTGATTAACGGCATGAAGAACGGGACCAGTACTGTGGATATGCGGAGTAATGATTTCATACTTATCGACAACCTTGCAGCCATGTTGAACTACAATTCGATGACATCCATAGTAAAATTCGTTGACAGATACCTGAAAGCCATCGCCCTCTATGACTCCATATTTACGGCTCTTTTCATCGATTCGAATAACCATCCCGGCCTCTACGATGCAATAAAACCACTGTGCGATGTCGAACTGGAGATTACCACGGATATGCATGTTAAAAAGGGAGGAATGGAGCCGGATTCCGAGAACATGGTGAAAATAAACAACGATAAGAAAAGAATAATTCGCTCGATTCTCATGTTCAGCCCGAGCGGAGGCACAGGAAATGCTTATCCGAAACCAAATATATCATAGGAGGCTGAAAATGAACGAAACAAGCATAATAAGGATTCCCAGCGGGATATGGGGTCTTGACGAGATGATAGAGGGCGGCTTTCCATTTCCTTCCGTCATCCTTGTGGCGGGCAGTGCGGGAACCGGCAAGACAACATTTGCCCAGAAATATCTTTTCGAAGGGGCCAAACACGGGGAGCAGGGCCTTTTCATAACAACGCTGAGCGAACCGACACAGTGGATGCTGCGGTATTCGGCGAGATTCGGCTTTATAAAGCGTGAATACTTCGGAAGAGAGATAATATATGTTGATATGGGTTCCATGCTCCGGAATGCAAAGGGCGAGGATATAATCTCATTCATAGACGATAAGATTGCCGAGGTGATGCCGCAGAGAATCGTAATAGATCCGGTTACGATTATGCAGAACATGCTGAAAGAAGAGGACTATAGAATGTTCCTTTTCGACCTGACAAACCATCTGAAAAACTGGGAGGCCACCACACTTCTGACGGGAGAGGTCGGGCCGGGTGAACTGTACCCTTCCGATATCAGTTATGCCGTGGACGGAGTTATTCTTCTGATGATGAAAGAAGAGGACAGCGCACGAAGAAAGTATATAGAAGTACTGAAAATGAGGGGAACAAATCATCAAACAGGCATGCAACCCATAAACATAGACTCGGAAAACGGCATCATGGTACTCAAGTCCAGCTTCTGATGGGACATTGGCTTTCTCTATAAATTGCATATCCAAAGGCAAACTGCAGAGGCGAAACCAATGTGCTCTGTTGCATAACTCCATTCTGAGTTAGAGACTGCGCTTATTCACCTTCCCTATTTCTACCCCATCGTTTTTTTAACCGTGTGAAACCTCTTGTTTTTCACAGTTTTAGCATCATATTGTATATCAGAAACTTCC
>JAJSAE010000107.1 GCA_024281315.1 archaeon
ATAATCCACAACCACGGTAACCTCAATCCGGAAGTCGGAGGTTTTTGCAACAGCCACGGCACTGTACTCCTTTTTGTCGGTCAGATTAAGATTGGTGTATATCAGCGGATTCGTTTTTATCTCAATATCATCCGTTGTCGGGTTTATATCGATCTCCTTTCCGTCCGGTATCAAATCGCCGTCCGTATCCTGATGTGTACCTTCTCCGCCGTGGCCTACTATGGGTGCATGGGTGAATACGAAAATATGGGTTGAACATCTCTTAACTGCATTATCCTTTTCCATTTTCCTCACTATCCCTTTCTCCTATCTCTTTGCCGGTTTTTCTTTCCGCATAAGACCTCTCTTTCGCCTTCCTTTTCCTTATGACATAAACGACGCTGACCATGATAATAACGATGATAGGGAGCACAATAGAAAGAATGCAGAGCGTGTAAATCGTACTGGCGGTCATTGCCGAACCGATGTGCGCCTCTGCATAAAGCACCTCTCCGGTTGTGGCATCTATCTCTATTTTTGCCCAATGAGGGTCATCCATGAATCCCCAGTCCACCCATTCTATGGTCCAGACAGGATGGCCCGAATTTCCCGAAGAAGACAGGGAAAAAATATCGACATCGGCATCATCATATTTGTTCATAAATGCCTTTATCTTCTCGTTCCTCATTGCTGTGGAATATGCTTCATCGCTGTCGATGGTCCAGTTATTTATTACAATAGCAGGGGGTTTATCCGACTGACCAGGACCCACTACCTTGAAAGTTCCATTGGAATATACCTCTATCATCAACCCTTCATAGTATGAGGATTTATTTACAGTGACATAATATGTCCAGCAGGTACTTTTTCCCTCACTATTTACACTGCCGCTTCCAATAACATATGATAAATACCATGTGTCATTTCTATATCTTTCTTCTAAAATCTCCTTCGTTTTCACAAGTCCTCCCTTTGCGGTTATATGGCTTGTTGGACTTTTAATAAAGTATGGTACCACTATCGCTGCTCCTATGAGAATGAAAAGTAAAGCGATTGCCAAGAAGATATTTTTATTCTTTTTAAAAGTCATTTCGACGCCCCCTAATAGTTTTTACACGCTGTAGTTGTTTCTATATATGCAATGGCCCATGAGAACGGTATCGAACTTATGGAAGTTTCAGGTGGATTGTCCATATTCGTCTCATCTATTTTATAGGGGTATATTGAAGGATCTATGGCAAATATATGGTTCTCATGTTTATGCCCGCAGAAGACCGCCTCCACATAAATTCCTTCTATGTTGCTGTTATCCTCTCCGTTCACCCAATCTACGAATGGACGGTAATGCTCGTCCAAGCACCTAATATCATCCTTCCTCTTCATGTTCCTCATACCACCTTCTGACCTCTTCCATCTCTTTTTTCCTCCTTCTTTCCACCTTTTCAAGCCTCTTTTTCTCCTCTTCTCTCCTATTTCTCCTCTTGAACTGCCGTGCAATGATGACAGCAGGCGAGAGTATGAGCAATATCCCGCATATTGTACATAAACTTCTCGTGCTCATTTCGGAACCTATATGTGCTTCCACATAAAGAACTTCACCGGTTGTGGCATCTATCTGTATCTTTGCCCAATGAGGGTCATCAATAAATCCCCAGTCAACCCATGCTATGGTCCAGACAGGATGGGTTGAATTCTCAGAGGGCATCGAGAGGTAGAAACTGTCCACTCCTGCATCATCATATTTGTTCATAAATGCCTTTATCTTCTCGTTCTTCATGGCTATGGAATAGGCCTCGTCGCTGTCGATGGTCCAGCCTTCTATGGAAATCTCTGTACTATTGCCTTCTCCATATTCATATATTCTGGTATTTTCTTTGGAGCATACCGTAACATCAAAACCGAGATAGAGAGATCCGTTAGTATGTGAAATATAGTAAAAACGCCAGCCCGAAGCACTACCATCGGGATATACATCTCCTACTTTTGTTACATAACATAAAACTGAGTCTCTTGAATGGTTTTTCGCTACGAATTCCGATGTGGCAAAAGCATTCATTGCTGTAATAGTGTTTTTGTTCTCTATATTTGCTGTGTATTGGCATATAAATATCAGACTGATAACAGCAAGAACAATAGCGAGAATGACTGCATTTCTTTTAGTTTTTCTGACCATCAAATCACCCATAATTTTTGGTTGCAGTACTCGTTTCTATGTAAACAGTATACCAAGAAAATGGAATGGTAGCAAAGAGTGAATTAAAAGTGTCTGGGTCATCCATATTGTTATCTGTTATCTTGTAAGGCGGCGACTTACCAAACCCAATATTCTCATGTGTATGCCCGCAGAAGACCGCTTCCACATACTGCCCTTCCGGATAGTCGCTGTCCTGTCCGTTCACCCACTCGACGAATGGAAGATCGTGGTCTTGTAAGTCCGAGAAGTGCCCATTAGCGTCAAATATAGGTGTAGCATGTGTCATCTTTCCGCCATGTCCAACAATCGGTGCGTGAGTGAAGACAAAGGTATGGGTCTTGCCGTTTGCATAGGCCGCTTTCTGGTCCTCTTTCATCCATGCGAGCTGGTCGGAGGTAAGACCGGACATGTAAGGCGCATCTAGCCAATCGTCGGGATTCGGCCAAGAATCCCAGCCTGAATCAAATACTATGAAATGCTGGTTTCCGTAATCGAATGAGTAATCGTATCCCCATGAGTCCACACCATTAACTGAGCTAACAAAAGCTGGATTAATGTACTTAGCATAAGCATACCCCGTGAGAAACGAGGGGCCCCTATAATCGTGATTACCCATTATTGTAAACACAGGAATGTCTAACTTTAGAAGACATGCTTTGAAATACTTCATCTGCTCTTCGCTTCCGAAATCGGTTAGATCGCCCGTGATCACTACAAAATCAGCGTTTTCGACCTTGTTCACTCTGTTTATTATAGAAAGAAAATCACCTACATTGTCATTGTAAGAAAAAGTTAAATCCCCGATATGAACATCCGTTATCTCCACAAATCTAAGATCATCTTTGAATTTGTCATAAATTCCCACTGCATGCGGTACCGAATGAGTTGCCCCGTCAATGGTAACGAAAAGGTCATATAATCCTGCAGGCGGAACCGGACCTATGGTAGCTATGCCGTGCATCAATCCCGAAACGCTATCCGAGAATATCTGAGAAAACGAAAGGCTGTACTGAGCACCCGTTTTTATATTTTTAATATAACCAGACCAGCCGGATGATACGGATGTATCGACATACACATCAAAGCTTCTGCCTTCTTCCAGTGAAATCAAAGCGGGGTCGCCTATTGCAGGGTAATGAATTGCCCCTGCCAGAGAAACGCCAGACAACGATATTCCATCATCGAATCTTGCTCTTTCTTCGTATGTAACCTGCCTGAGTCGTGTATTAAAGGAATTATCAGAAACACTCACGACTCTGTAATAGAGGCTTCTTGCATCACCAAATCGGGGTTCAGTGCCGAGGATATATTCCTCATAATTTGTCAAGCCATCTCCATCATTATCTGAAGAGGACTGCATCCATGTTAGCTCTGGCTTTTCATATAGGCAATACTTTCTTTCATACCAATCGGGGATCATATCTTCGTCCGAATCTATATTCTTAATAGTTGGATCAGTATTGAATACATTCACTTCCTCCCAATACGCCAGTCCGTCCCCGTCATTATCGTTCATTGTTATGTCGAACCACAATTCACAGTCGTCCTCATCCGTATCTTTGCTCCCATCCTCGTCCCCGCTCACATGACCGTAGCCATTGGAATCTATAAGGTGATCATCCCCCATCCACTGGCCGTTTCCCAGGCAATAATGTAAATAAGAGTTGCTACCTGCCTCATCACTTTTATTACCTCCTCCAGCCCTCGAGGATATATCACAGAGATCATCACCACTATTTATACTGTCATCATAGGTTGCTTCAACATCGCCATCGTCATCCCAGAGGCTTATAATTATCGTCGCATACTGGTCTTTATCATTAAGATCAAGAAGAAGATCAAGGTTGGGGCTTATATGATCACTATCCTGCACCATTGGCTCCCTAGTTTTCTTCCATTCTGTTCCGAGGCTGGTTTGCAATCCAACCCACAAATAGAAATCAGCATCACCCATACCCCATCCCTCAAGTTCATCGAGGGCCACTATCTCCTTCACTTTAAAGGTAAGCGTCAAATCCACCAGCGGGTTCATATCCTCGGAGTCCATAACGCCATCACTATCCGTATCATCAAGTATGGGGTTTGTCTTATAAGTATTTATCTCGTCCCAATCATTCCAATTGTCCCCATCCGTATCCTGAAGGAGCGGGCTCGTTCCATACCCGCCAGCATAATTGTTATTCGGGTCTCCTACCTCCCCGTATGCCTCTCCCGCGTCCCACTGAAGATTCCCATTAGCGTCATTCCAGCCGTCATTCAGGCCATCCCCATCCGTATCCACAACCCACGCGTTCGTCGAACGGCTCAGTCTTATGTTATCAAGGTCAAAGTAATCGCTGGCCGCATCCGCATAGAAGTGGATATACATGAACTCGGATGTTATATTCTCCCAGTCTGAGATTCTATAAAACGGTGATACATTCGGGAACATGCCGATAGGCCCGCTGTTATGCCACTGGCCGTCATTCTCCGGCTCGAACGGGAGGTTATGGTAATTACCGAGAACCGGAACATACTCGTTGAGCGAAGTGTAGGAAACGGATGTATCGGCCACCGAATACCTGTAGTCAAATTCCAGATAGAGAGGAGAT
>JAJSAE010000008.1 GCA_024281315.1 archaeon
CTTCCCGCCGGGCTGAATCCAAGCAGGTTCAGCACAACAGTCTCAACTCTCGTCATATCCTCTCTGAAGAGCACAAAAAAGATGTGGAATATGGCAATATCGCCGGTGGTGATTCCCTACGACAACTATCTCGTAATCATATTGAACGCAAGAGGGAACAGAATATTCTCTCTGCTTGTTGACAAAACCCTTTCCGTGGGCAGAATGACCAGCCTGATGGGTCATCTCAGAAAGCACATGGTTCAGGCTGAATCGGGTAACGCATCGGAACAGGATGAAAACGGAGGAGGCCGTCCTGCCCGTGCAACAACCTGATGCGAGAGGGGGAGCGTCCCCCTCTCAACCCATTTACAACTCAGGATGAACCTCTCCTCATTTTTTGGGAAACGGGAACGGGTGGTTCCCCCCTCCCCACTTTTTTATTTTGCAGAGAGAGAAGGTAAATCATAAATATGCAATCATCTTATTGTTCCACAGAAGCGGCTGTGATCTAGGGGTTATGATTGAAGCTTCCCAAGCTTCCTGCCCGGGTTCAAATCCCGGCAGCCGCACCAACTAACCAACAGGATAAATGCAGAGGGCTGACGGGACTTGAGAGTCGCAACGAAAACTAACCGACAGGGCAAACTATCCGGGTGCGGCGAATTCTGAGAGAACGGGCGAAAGAGGATAAAAGCGACCGAAGAATATTTATCCATACCCTCAATCTTAGCACCACTTAACCAATTGGATAAACTATGCCACCGGAGCCCATACCACTACCCATCAACCTGCTCTCACTCCCTCTTAACTCTGTACGGAACGAGTTCTTCCCTCTCCCACTCCTTTAAACCGACAATGCTCCGATCCCTGAATCTGATGGGCTTTCCGGAGGCCTGCTTGAGCTGGCTTATGTACTCCTGACGATAATACCAGTCCATTTTTATGGCAAATAGTGATTCTCCCTGCCCGAACTTGTCGTCTGCGGCCCTGAAGTCAATGACAGGGTAGAAGTATTTTTTGGTAATGAGGATGTATGAAACCTTTTCAAAGGGCAGAAAACCGGATGTCCATTTTATGCCTTCTTTGCAGATGATATAGTTGTAGTCGAGAATGTGCTTTTTGAAATCAGATATATTTGATAGCATGAAAACTACCTGAAAAAAGAGTGCCGGAATGAGCAGAGAAAGTAACAGTTGTCTCATATCCAGAGACATGGGAAAGAAGACTACGAAAAAGAGATATGCAAAGGATACTAGCATATAACGAAGAAAGTAGGCCTGACCAATGCGGTTGGAAACAGAATATTGGGCCTCGATAGGGGCGCAGTAGTATTTTACAAAGTCGCTGCCCTTCGCCGGATTAAACAGCTCGGTGCAGTTCTTCTCATTATATGCCGACTCTGGTTTTTCCGGCCAGTAACCACCTGTAAAAACTAAAAAAATTATGATGATGTAAACTGAAGCATTCTTAATAAAATTCCAGTAGTATTCGGGAGGATGTTTAAGCTCAATTTCTTTGATTATATTCATGTTATCGCCATCTCGCTCATTATCTCCATAAAAAAGCCCTCCTCAAAAGGCAGGTCTGCCCCCTGCAAAACTGAAACCGGCCGTATTCTGAAGCTATGGATGACACGAAAAGATATAGAATAAGAGGGATTTAAGGTTTGTGCAGACTTTAAGTGTATATGATAACTAGCGACCGAAGAATATTTATCCACACCCTCAACCTTAGCACCAACTAACCAACCGGATAAACTCACGGCATCTGCATCTTATTCTGCACTCCTCTCTTCCTCTCCCCATCGCCCTGTGCCTCTCAATCTGCGGCACCGCGGCATTATCCCTTTGCACCCTCAGAAAGGGCGAATATCTTCGTTCCACGGCCCTTACATATCTTATAGACAAGCATGGGCGAGTATTTTCCTACCGCTCCACGGCCCCGACCAGCCGTATATGTCACACGGCCATCTGAACAGGAGAAGCATCGTAAAAACATGGAAATATCCCCCTAGTTGAGGGTGTCTTTCATAGAAAACTTTTTTAACCATGCCCTTTTACCCGAATTGATAATTATGTCGTGGACACAGGCAGAAGTAAGAGAACTGAAGGCAGGCAGGTATGTGAATATTGATGGAGAGCCGTGCAAGATAACCTCCATATCTACCTCTAAACCGGGGAAACACGGCGAGGCAAAGGCCCGTATAGAAGCCGTGGGCGTATTCGACGGCCAGAAGAGGAGTTTCGTACATCCGGTGAAGCACAAGGTTCAGATTCCCATGATTGACAAGAGGTCTGCACAGGTCATTTCCATCGAGGGCAATGAGGTGCAGTTAATGGACCTTGAAACCTACGAAACATTTCATCTGCCTCTGCCGGAGGAGTTTAAGGACTCTCTGGAAGAAGGGAAAGAGATACTGTATCTTGTGGCCATGGGCAAGATGAAGATCACCCGGGCTTAAGGTAAAAAACAGCAGCGGTGGTGGTTTGAACAACATAACATTCGCGGATGCGAGTTCGGACTTTGATCAGGCAAAATACCTCATATTCGGCGCCCCTTTCGACTGGACCACCAGTTACCGTCCCGGTACAAGGTTTGGCCCGGGAGCCATCAGGGAGGCCTCCTATAATTTTGAGCCGTTCAACTATGAATTCGGAATCTCTCTGACAAACATTCCGGTTTTTGATATGGGCAATCTTGACGAGTGGCTCATTATCAAGGATGTGCTGGACGACATCTGCAACATGGCAAAAAACGCAGTTATTAACGGAAAATTTCCAATTCTTCTGGGCGGAGAGCACTCCGTAAGCCCGGGGGCGGTGAGGGCGTTTGAGGACGAGAAGATAGCGGTTATTATCATTGATGCGCATCTGGACTTTAGGGATTCGTACCTCGGAAGCAAGAACTCCCATGCATGTGCTCACAGAAGAATTGCAGACCTAATCGGCGTGGAAAATGTCATATCCCTCGGGGTTCGCTCCATATCCGACGAGGAGAACATGAACGAGGCGAACTTCATTGATTCCTTTGAGATAAAAAGGGAAGGGATGGAGAAGAGCCTGAAAAAGGCCCTTAAAATTCTGGGAAACCCGGAAAAGGTCTATATGAGTCTGGACATAGACGGCCTTGACCCCATTTTCGCACCGGGTACGGGAACACCGGAGCCGTTCGGGCTAACGGATACTGATGTGAAGTATGTCATAGATGCCCTTGCCGCAAAACTCGTGGGCTTCGATGTTGTGGAAGTCTCCCCCCCATACGACCACGGCCAGACTGCAAACTTGGCCGCCCGCCTTGTAAGAGAGGTCATTGCGGCCACATGGGTTGCGAACGACCAAAAAGCATAAATAAAGAGGTCGGGATGCTGCTTCATGAGCGAGAGGAGAGAGAATCGGATGCGCATTCTGGCTGTTCTTTTTCTCTCGTTTATTCTTATTTTTTCCTCTCTTTCCGTTCCTGGCCGTGGAGACCCCATGTCCCCGATGTATGTTAATGAGATTCTCTCGGTGGTCACCACACCAACAGTTCTTCCCGCCGGCTCAGGCACCCTTGTGATTAACATGACAAACCCCTATGAAAACATCAGTATGGAGAATGTCTCCTTCGTCATTGGGATATATGCGTTTGCCACCCTTGATCACTATGTGCCGTTAGAAGAGATAGAACATCCGCCGCTCCTGAGGAACGGAAGTGCGGAGGGAACGGAGATTTTTCTTCACTGGGATTCTATCGAACCCGGCCAGAATCATACATTACATATAGATATAGAGATGCAGAGGGGGAGTCCTACGGGTTCCGTATTCAACCAAGGCTCTTACTTTCTCAGACTTTCCATGAATTTCACCCTTGGAAATCAGACATACCTCCTCCTTTCGAGGGGGTTCATGAGCGACGAGGCAAAGAGTTCTCTAGAAGGCTACCACGGCTTCATAAACTCCACGGAACTCGAAAAGTTCGGGTTTAACGGTATAATTCCAGATACCTCTTTTGCCGTGCGAGTCCCCATTCCCAAGTGGCCGTTTTACGCACTTGTAGGCCTTGCACTCCTGTTTACGGTCGGTGCGGTCTTTTCCTATGTGGAAGACAATCCCGGCGCATTCCCTGCCATAGAAAGGCGATATCTGTGGCTCAAAGGAAAGTACAGGTGGATGCGATCTCGCAGAAAGGGATGAGCAAAGTTTTTATACACCATGGGTTTTAGGAGGGAAAGCAGACAATAAAGCGAGGTTATTCACATGGCATTGTGGCAAGGTCGTTCAAAAAGAAAGCCCTCCGGGGGTCGCCTGAGACTAGGCAGAAAGAAGAGAAAGTTCGAGATAGGCACAGAGCAGCAGTTCACATACCTCGGAGCGCAGAAGCGAAAGATGTACAGGACCCGCGGCGGTAATGTAAAGGCGCACCTGCTTCAGGGCGAGTACGCAAATGTCGTGGACCCCGAGACAAAGAAGATTACAAGGGCCAAAATCATAACGGTGAGAGAGAATCCGGCCAATCCGAACTATGTCCAGCGTAACATCATAAACAAGGGTGCCGTGGTTCTCACGGAGATAGGCGAGGCAAGGATAACATCAAGGCCCTCCCAGCACGGTGTTCTTAACGCTGTTCTGGTGAAGTAAACTCCTTATTCTTTTTATGAACAGGTGAGAGAATGGCCAGGGATGAGGAATTCTGGCAGGTTCTCTGGCCCTCCTATTTTCGTGCAGGCTCCAGTCGGTCTCACGGCCGCAGAATAAAGAAAAGGGATGGAATACCCGATATAACCCTTGATGACATTGAAAAGGCGGTGAAGAGCCTCAACCTTCCGTATAGGGTGGAGAAAGACAAGTCCTACCCTGCGTTCTGGTACAAGAAAGAGGGAAGAATAGTGGTAAAGAAACAAATTCCCAAGACAGAACTGATACGGTTGGTGAATGAGAAACTTCAGGCCATGAAGGGAAGAAAGTAGGTATCAGCGGTCCTGCGGAGTCTCCACCTCTTCAACCAATTTCTTTCCGGCCGATACACTGTCAACCGAATGTATAACCGCGCCGCAATCCCTTATGACCTCATCTATCTGGTCGAAGTCAAGGTTCGGCCCTTCCACGGTTATTTTTATGCTCTCCGTTTCCTGATCAACCTCGTCGAGAGAGCAATTCACGCCCATAACACCGTCAATTGCGCTTATCCTCTTGGAAAGTTCCACTATGGAGGGGTGGTGAGGCTTAAGCACATCCAGCACAATTCTTTTTATCTCTGTCAAGTTATCCCTGAAACATGAAACATGGCGAGGTATTTAAAGTTTGCCTGCGTGGTGCTCTGTTGCATAAATACTTTTATAAAGCCATGGTGCATATTCATAGTTGTCAAATCACAAAAACCATGGAAGGGATGCACCATGGCCGAGATGGATATAGAGAAGAAGTATATAAGAAATTGGTCTGAGTATAATGAA
>JAJSAE010000009.1 GCA_024281315.1 archaeon
CATACCACGCCTGTTTCAGAAAAATATGGGAAGAAGAGATAGAAAAGGCGAAGCCGGAACTTGAGGCTGCAGGGGTCGAGTACTTCTATACACTGATAGACGATGCCGTTGCAAGGGTGATGAAGGACGAAGGAGGTTTCCTATGGGCTCTCATGAACTACGACGGAGATGTGATGAGCGATATGATTGCGTCGGGATACGGCTCTCTCGGGCTCATGACATCCGTTCTGGTTTCCCCGGAAGGGCACTACGAGTACGAGGCAGCTCACGGAACCGTGCAGAGGCACTACTACGCACATCTTAAAGGTGAAAAGACATCCACCAACTCCACCGCCACCATATTCGCATGGAGCGGGGCCATAAGGCGCAGGGGAATAAAGGACGGAACTCCGGAGGCCGTGGACTTTGCCGATAAACTGGAGGCGGCAGTGAAAGAAACCATCGAGGCAGGTATAATGACAAAGGACCTTGTGAAGCTGGCCGAGCCGAAGCCGGAGAAGTACGCATGCACCGAGGAGTTCATAGATGCGATAAAGGAGAGGCTGGACGAAAAACTCAGGAATTAACAGGAGATAAAGAGGGGCGGGATTTTCCCGCCCCAACCCGTTCCCTTTTTGCGTTCTGCCATGTTTCCACCCCGTACGCAATTTTCATGCGTGAATCGAACATTTTTCCCGTGGTCCGTCATTGGCCGCTCCCTTAAAATAGGTTCAGGGGTGATTATCAGTGTTGATATTTATTCCGAAGGGGCTGTATGAGAAGTTTTGTGTCATCGAAATTATTTTGCACTGATGGACAGGAACATGCAAATGTAGAAAGTTTTAAATAGTGCTGAGTCTTGTACGCTATTTGAGAAGCATTAAGGAGTGGAAACTGCAGAAATTCTGCAAATTCAAGAGATAAAAAAAGAAAAAAGGAGTGTTATGGATGTTGATAGAATTCTCTGTAGAAAACTTCAGATCGATAAAGGAACGGGTAACCCTTAGCATGATTGCGGCATCGAAGAGAGACGAGCTCCAGGATAACCTTATTCAAACCAATTTCAAGGATATGGATCTTTTAAAAAGTGCGGTAATATACGGACCTAACGCTTCGGGTAAGTCTAATATTATACGGGCATTGTGGACAATGAGAGGTATTATTAGGAAATCGAACAAAATACAGAAAGGTGAGGAACTGCCCCTCGTTCCATTTATGTTTGATATGAAATCTCAAACGCAGCCGAGCTCTTTCGAAGTTCTGTTTATTCAGGATGGGATAAGATATATTTATGGCTTTTCTGCAGATTCTAGAAAAATATACGACGAATACCTCTATTATTTTCCATCGGGTAAAAAATCTATTATATTTGAAAGAACAGAGACTACCGATTTTAAATTTACGAAGGATGTAAGAGAACAAAAGGAACTTGCAGGCAGAACTCTTGCCAATGCACTATATCTTTCGACTGCTACCCAATGGAATTATGAAAAAACTTCCAAGGCGTTTGACTGGTTCAAAAATTTAAAGTTTATCAATGCATCTTCTAGTAATAAGAGTTTCACAGCAAATTTATTGACAAAAGATAAAAACGCAAAAGAATATGTGAGAGAACTTCTTAGGGGTGCAGACACAGGAATTCAGGATATAAATATCAAAATAAAAGAGATATCCCTTGAGGACCTTCCGGAAGACTTTCCAGAGTCGCTTAGAGATATTTTCTTAAAGGATGGGAAGGGGAAGGTAATTGATGCAAAGACGGTGCATTATATAAATGGGAGAGAAGATTCTCCAGTAAATCTTGATATATATGATGAATCGGATGGGACCCAAAAATTCTTTTACCTATCTGGTCCATTATATGATGTTCTTAAGAACGGAAAAATACTTTTCGTCGATGAATTGTCTGTAAGACTGCATCCATATCTTGTCGAGTCTCTTGTTAAGAGATTTAATAGTGAGAAATATAATCCCAATGGCGCACAACTTATATTTACGACCCACAACACATATTTGTTGAAACAGTCACTATTTAGAAGAGACCAAATCTGGTTTACCGAAAAAACGCCTGAAGAAAGCACAGATCTTTACTCTTTATATGAGATCAAAGGAATAAGAAAGGAGGAAAATATAGAAAAAGGCTATCTATTGGGAAGGTATGGTGCAATACCATTTATTGAATTTGGGAGATGACGACAATGAGCAAGCAATCTTTTCATAGAGGAAGGGGTGGTAGCAGAGCAAAGAAACCTGTCCTACTCATTATTTGCGAGGGAGAGACGGAAAAGCTTTACTTTAAGGAATTAAAATCAGAAGTAAGGCTTGCGTCAATAAATATAGTAATCCCTAAGACGAAAGAAAGAGACCCATTGAATTTAGTGAATTATGCGCGAAAGATATCTAACGAGAACGGGTATTCCATAAAAGATAGTGATAATGTATGGATTGTTTTCGATATGGACGATACAAAAAGAGTGAAAAAAGCAATTCATGAGGCAAACAAGTCTAAATATAATATGGCTTTATCAATCCCTTCAATAGAGTTATGGTATCTCTTGCATTATCAATATACAACAAGCATAATGGACAACATGGAAGTAAAGAGTCAGCTGAAGCGTCATCTCCCGAATTATAAAAAAACAGATCCAGGTGTCCCTTTGATTCTCTGTGAAAAGAGGGGCATGGCGTTAAAAAATGCTAATAAGTTATTAAAACATCATTCTGGAGATAATCATGATTTGTACAGCGAAGAGGCAAATCCCGTAACTCATGTATTCAAACTGGTCGAGTCAATTTTCAAGGATTAATAGGTCCAAATCATTAATTTTTCCAATCGCTCTTTTTGTGTCATCTGATGGAAAAACATTATTATACCTCTCTCCCATCCCTCCTTATGGCCACGAACATAATCGAGCTTATACAGGCCTCGCTTGCCCCCCTCCTTCTCATATCCGCAGGCGGCCTGCTGGCCCTCACGCTCCAGAACAGATACGGCAGGATAATAGACAGGATAAGATTCTTCGATGCCGAAATAAGGGAATGCTTCCCGAACTGCCACGAGGCCCTGAAGGATACCAGAAAGAAGAGCATAAAGGAGCAGACCTCCGCACTTCTCAGGCGCGGGCGCTACCTCCGCAATTCCCTGACATGTGTCATGGTGGCCATATTTCTGGCTGCACTCACATCTATATTCATCTCTGTGCAGGTCATTGCAGGCACCCTCTTCATCCCCCTGATATTTTCGGTCTTCGCAGGAGCCCTTATTTCCCTTCTGGTAGGGGCCAGCTATGCGGTGAAGGAGATTCTCCTCTCTTATGATGTGATTCAGATGGAGATAGAGATGGAGGGTGTGATGATGGAGGACTGAGAATGGCCTATCTCTTTGAACTGTCAGGAGAGCACGAAGAACTCTCTTGTGCGGAGATTAGAGGCTGTGCGCAGGCGGCAGGTTTTTCACTGAGAGAGAGGGGGGAAGGATATCTTCTGGCCGATACCGGCGCCCCCCCTGAAATATTCGGCAACAGGTGCGGGCTTCTCTGGCGCGTGGATGATGTCATTCTTGACACGGCCCCGGACGCCCTGATGGACGGTATAGGGACGGCGGTAAAGGATATGGGCCTGAACGGGACCTTTGCGGTGCGGGCGAAGGTAAAAGACTCCTATGCGGATACCATGAAACTCCAGAAGGAGGCGGGGAGAATTATCTCGGAAATGAAGGGTATGACGGTGAACCTCACGGAACCCGACAACCTGTTTCGCATATTTGTTTGCAGTGAGAGGGCTTTCTTCGCCACCGTGGCCGCCAGTGTTGACCGCTCTCTTCTCGAGCAGAGAAAGGTGCAGAACCGCCCGTTCTTTTCCCCTATTTCCATTCATCCCAAGTACGCGCGTGTCCTCATCAATCTGGCCCGGGCATCTGGAGGTGCTAGAATTCTCGATCCATTTTGCGGCACGGGAGGGATTCTCATTGAGGCCGCCAAGGTAGACCTTTCCCCTCTCGGCTCTGACATATCGCAGGAAATGATAGAGGGCTCGGCCAGAAATCTGGAATACGAAGGACTGAAGGCGGAGCTTAAAAGGTGCGATGTTTCTTCTATTCGGAATGAGTTTGGAGAGGTTGATGCCATAGTCACCGATCCTCCATACGGAAGGGCATCTTCCACAAACAGAGAGGATATAGAGAGCCTTTACTCCAGGATGCTCGCTGCCTTTTGCGACACGGTTCGCCCCAATGGGTACATATCGCTGATTGTCCCGGATATTTCCATGATTGAAAGGCTCCCTGACGGCCTTGTTTTCCGCGAGTCCTATTCCTTAAGGGTTCACCGCTCCCTTACCCGCAATTTCGTGGTTTTACAGAGAACGGAATGACCGCTTTTAACCCGAAAAGTTTATAACTTTCCCTCTTATGGCGGCCACTATGTCCATAAGGGACGAGATTCTGAGGCTGAAGGCCGAAAAGAACGCTATAATCATGGCCCATAATTATCAGAGGCCGGAGGTTCAGGATATTGCCGATTTTCTTGGGGACTCCTTTGCCCTTGCCCGGAAGGCCATAGAAACGGATGCCGATGTTATTGTATTTTGCGGTGTTGACTTCATGGCGGAAGCGGCTGCAATCCTTAATCCCGACAAGATAGTGGTTCATGCCAACGGAGAATCCAGATGCCCCATGGCCGCCATGGTTGACCTTGAAAAACTGCGGGAGATGAAGAAAGAGTACCCCAATGCAAAGGTTGTGGCCTATGTCAATACCACTGCGAAGACCAAGGCGGAGAGCGATGTCTGCTGCACATCCGCCAATGCCGTCAGAATCGTTGAAAGAATAGACTCCAATGAGGTTATTTTCATGCCGGACAGGCATCTGCGCGAGTATGTCCAGTCTCAGGTCCCGGATAAAAAGGTGATACTCTGGCCGGGCTACTGCTACGCCCACGAGGAGATAACCCCGAAACTCATTACGAACCTGAAGAAAGCACACCCGAAGGCCGAGGTGATGATTCATCCCGAGTGCTCAATGGAAACAATAGCCCTTGCGGACCATGTGTTTTCCACCGGCGGAATGGTGAGATATGCCGGAGAATCGGAGGCGAAGGAATTTATCGTGGGCACCGAGGAAGGGATGGCCTACCGCCTGAAGACCCTCTATCCCGAAAAGACATTCTATCCCGTGGAGCAGTCAATCTGCCACAATATGAAGAGAATACATCTGGAGGATGTTCTCAGGGCCCTTGAAACGCTGGAGCCGGTGGTGAAGGTGCCGGAGGATATTGCGGAGAGGGCGAAAAAGCCGCTGGAACTGATGCTGGAACTCGGGCGCTCTGATTGATTTACTTACGCCATTCTGCTGATTCTCGGTATGAGCGCGGCGATAACCGCATGCTCGGTCAGTTCCTTTCTGTTTAACAGGGACCTGCTGAGGAATCCCACGGCCCCCTCTTTCTTTCCGATGTCCTCTTTTCCATACACCATTTTCATGGCATCGCCGATGGTTATTTCCCTCTCTTTTCCGTTCAGAACCAGAGATATGACCTCGTCGGGGTATGAGAAGCCGGCACCATGGCCTATGCTTATCTCTCCGGACCTGTCAATGATTGCGCAGTACTGGACATCAAGGTATTTTTTCGCAATGCCGTCAAAGAAGAGGCCGGCCTCAACACCCACGCCGTAGTGGGCATCGGTTCCGTTTATTGCGCTCTTCGCCCGATTGATGGCTCCCGTGATTGTCTCCTCCTCAAAGGGCTGGTCGCTCACGCCGGATTGCACCGTTTTTTCGATTATTTCCATTTCGGTGCTCTCAAAAGCACTCTGAAAAACATCCCTGACAGCGCTCACCTTCACCGGGTTTTCGGAGCCAACGGCAACTGTCAGCTTCGGGATGCGCCCCTCCTTGTCAATCTCTCCGTTCAATACTCTCGTGGAACTTACGGGCAGGCTGTCCTGCGCGAGAACATGGGGAACAGCGACAATCCGTATTTCCTTCCTGCCGTTCTCTCTTCTGAGGCGGTTGATCTCCTCCCCCGTGGCCATTGTTCCCTCAGAAACCACAAGGACATCAAATTCCGTATTAAGGGCGAAGCCGAATCTGTTCTCAATTCTGATAATATCGTACGGGGCTGAAAAGCGGCCGAGAAAATCCTTCAGTGCGTCCTCTCTTTCCGAATAGGGGCGCACCTTTCGTCCTCTCCTTTTATTTGCGAATTCATCGGAGGTCAGACCAATCAAAACCATTCCTCCATTGGCTTCGGAGAATGCGGTTTCCAGCAGTCGCTTATGGCCCGCATGGATTATGTCGAATGTTCCGCCGATGGCCACCCTGTGCATGTTATCCTATCCTCCGAACATCCCGGAAAGGAGTGCAAGGAGCATTATCCCGATAGCTGCGACATAGAGAATCAGCAGCTGGTTCTTCTTCTTTCTTATGGTCTCTTTGTGTGCCCGTTCACACTCATCAGAACAGAACTTCTCGCCCAGGGGAATGGCGCGGCCGCAGGTTATGCAGTGTGTGTGCTGTGGTACTTCTGCCATGAAGGGAGATTGGAGGATGCAGTATATAAGGGTTGTCGAAGGGACATCTTTATATTTAATGGACATATGTACTGCCAAGAGGCCGAAGGACTGATAATATGGCAAGGAGAGGGAAGACCGGTAGCGAGGAACCGCTGGAGAAACAGCTGTGGAAGGCAGCGGACAAGCTGAGAAAGAATATAGACGCTGCGGAGTACAAGCACATTGTTCTGGGGCTCATATTCCTGAAATATATCTCCAGTGCGTTTGAGGAACTGCACGCCAGACTCAGCGAAGGGACTGGAGAATATGCAGAGGCAGACCCGGAGGACAGGGACGAGTACAGGGCGGAAAATGTCTTTTTTGTTCCCCCGGAAGCCAGATGGTCATTTCTACTGTCAAAGGCAAAGGACCCGGAGATAGGGAAGATACTGGACAGTGCGATGGATGCCATAGAGAAGGAGAATCCCTCGCTCAGGGGCGTCCTGCCGAAGGTTTACGCCCGCGGCAATCTGGACCCGGCCAGCCTTGGCGGACTTATCGACCTCATAGGGAATATCTCCTTGGGCGAAGCAACAGAGAGGAGCGCCGACATCCTGGGCCATGTGTTCGAGTATTTTCTTGGGGAATTCGCTCTGGCCGAGGGAAAAAAGGGAGGGCAATTCTACACACCGAGGAGTGTCGTTCAACTGCTGGTGGAGATGCTGGAGCCATATAAAGGCCGTGTTTTCGACCCGTGCTGCGGTTCCGGTGGAATGTTCGTGCAGTCCGATAAATTCGTAAAGGAACATCGTGGGAGGATAAACGACCTCTCCATCTACGGCCAGGAGAGCAACCTCACGACCTGGAGGCTCTGCAAGATGAACCTTGCCATCAGAGGAATAGACAGTTCTCAGGTGAAATGGAACTCGGAGGGCTCCTTCCTGAACGATGCACACAAGGACCTTAAATCGGATTTCGTAATTGCCAACCCCCCGTTCAATGACAGCGACTGGAGCGGGGACCTGCTTCGGAAGGATGGCAGGTGGAAGTACGGCGTGCCGCCTTTAGGGAATGCAAACTATGCGTGGATTCAGCACTTCATCTATCATTTGAGCCCGTCGGGAAAGGCTGGCTTCGTTCTGGCGAAAGGGGCATTGACCACAAAGACCGGCGGGGAGTACGAGATAAGGAAGAGCATCATCGAGGCCGACCTTGTGGACTGCATAGTGAACCTGCCGCCAAAGCTGTTTCTCAACACCCAGATACCTGCATCCCTTTGGTTTCTGAAGCGGAACAGGGCACGGAGAAAGGGGGAGATTCTGTTCATAGATGCCCGGAACATGGGAACTCTTATCAACAGAAGGACCCGGATTCTCACCGAGGGGGACATAAGAAAGATAGCGGACACATACCACGCATGGGAGAACCCGGAGGGGGATTATGAGGATGTGAAGGGGTTCTGCAAATCGGCCACGCTGGAAGAGGCCAGGGAGCTGGACTATGTTCTGACACCCGGCCGGTATGTGGGGCTTGCTGAAGAGGAGGACGATTTCGATTTTGAGGAGAGGTTCGGTTCGCTTAAACAGGAGTTCTTGGAGCAGTTGAAGGAAGAGGAGGAACTGAACAGAAAGATACTGGAGAACCTCGAGAGGATAAAGACAAGGGGGGCCATCAATGAAGATTGACCCGGAAATCCCATATAACGAACTTCCGGATATCCTGCCGCCAAAGGAATACTGGGACCTTGCCACTGTATATAAGGCCGCTACCACGGCAAGCAGGAGACTGGCAGAACTGAAGGGAAGATTGGCGGCAATTCCAAATCCAAGAATATTCATAAACACACTATCCCTCCAGGAGGCAAAAGACAGCTCGTCCATAGAGAACATTTTCACCACGAATGATAAACTTTTCAGGGCATTTACAGTGGAATCAGGGGCAGACCCCTATACAAAGGAAGTTCTCAGGTATGGGAAAGCACTTATAGGAGCATTTAACAGGATAAAGGCGGGCCGGGAGCTGTCCGTTGAACTCATAGAAGACATATACCGAAATATAACGGATGAAACTGACGGTGTGCGTGATATTGAGGTGTATATAGGAAAAGGCAGGTCACGGGTTTACACACCGCCATGTTGCAGAAAGGTTCTGATTAAAAAGCTTGATAACTGGCTATCTGTTGCTAATTCAAAGGATGATGACATCGATCCTCTGGTGAAGATGGCGATACTTCACTATCAGTTTGAGGCGATACATCCGTTTAAGGATGGAAACGGGAGGACAGGAAGGATACTAAATGTGCTCTTTCTCTCCGCAAATCGTCTTCTGGATGATCCTGTTCTCTATCTGTCCAGATACATAAGCAATAATAAGATGGACTATTACCGCCTGTTGATGGATGTTACGGAAAACCAGAAATGGGAGGAATGGATACTCTTCATGCTCAGGGCTGTGGAGGAGACATCAAAATATACTCTCATCAAGGTGCAGGAGATCAACAGGCTATTTGAAGAAACGAAAAATAGGATTAAGACAGAGGCCCCGGAGATATATAGTTTTGAACTGGTGGAGGTTCTCTTCACGCAGGTTTTCTGCAAGTACTCTATCCTGACAGAGAGGGGGATGGCATCCCGGAATACAGCAAGTAAATATCTTAACAGGCTAGCAGATATGGGAATACTGGAAAAAGAACGGATGGGAAAGGAGTTTGTGTTTAAGAATATAGCATTATATGAACTGCTGAAAGAGTGATAACATGCACAATATAAAAGAATATTTGGGCGTGACATGCGGAACATGCACCGGCGCTGTGCATATGAACTGCAACACACACAGTAAAGACAGAATATTGTGCACAAGTCAGGGAACATGCACAGAGGACATGCAGATACAGTTTCAGTGCGGAACAGAGCACAGGGAGGTTCTGGAATGAGCAAAAACATCTCTCACGCCGGGGACGTAGGGAGCGCAGAGATGCTAAGCAATCCGGAGGTTTTGAAATGAGCGACGCACCGATAATACCTGTTGATGACATAAGAGAGTGGATTTACACTATTCGGGGCGTTCAGGTAATGCTGGACTCCGACCTTGCGAGGCTTTACGGGGTGGAAACAAAGGTGTTGAACCAGGCCGTAAAAAGGAATCCCGGAAGATTTCCCGAAGAGTTCTGCTTTCAAGTTACATATAGTGAGTTTGAAATCTTGAAGTCACAATTTGTGACCTCAAGTTGGGGCGGCAGAAGAACAAAGCCCTATGCCTTCACTGAACAGGGAGTTGCCATGCTCTCCGCCGTCCTTAGAAGTGAAACCGCCATAAGGATGAGCGTTCAGATAATAAACGCATTCGTGGAGATGCGCAGGTTCCTTTCTCTCAATTCAGAGATATTCCGCAGGCTGGGAACCCTTGAAATGAAGCAACTGGAGACTGACACGAAGATTGGAAGGGTGCTTGATGCCATAGAAAAGAATGAGGTTCGACCGAAACAGGGCATATTCTACGACGGCCAGATATTCGATGCCTATAAGTTCGTCTCCGACCTGTTCAGGAGCGCAAAGGAGTCTATAGTGATAATTGACAACTACATTGATGACAGCGTTCTGGTGCACCTTACAAAGCGGCAGGATAATGTGAGAGTAAGGATTTCTACCCGCAAGGTATCGGAATCTCTGGCCATGGATGTTGAGAAGTTCAACAGCCAGTACCCGCCCTTGGAAATTAAGGAAATAGAGAATCTGCACGACAGGTTCATAGTCATAGACGGAAAGGAGATATGGCACTTCGGGGCTTCCCTGAAAGACCTCGGCAAAAAGGTCTTCGCATTCTCAAAGAGGGAGATGGGGGCCATGAGGGTGCTAGCAAGGCTTGGAGGTGAGGGGATGAGCGAGAACACAGACTACACCGAATGCTTTTTAGCATATCCGGGCATTCTGGATTTTAGAGGAGGGGTTAAAAATGGCCTTGCCTGTTAATATTGAAGAATTGATAGGCGGTAAAACCGTTGAATGGGAAAGGATAGAATTTCGTAAAGGATGGAATCCTGAACGGACGCTGAAAACAATTACAGCCTTCGCAAATGATTTCAATAATTGGGGAGGAGGATACATAATCCTCGGTGTCGAAGAAAAAGATGGCAGGCCTGTTCTGCCCCCTTCCGGGCTTGATATTACCAGAATCGATTCGATACAAAAGCAGCTTAATAACCTCTGCAGAAAGATCATTCCAAATTACTTTCCGATTGCCGAACCTGTGGATTTTCAGGGCAAAAAGATCTTAATTTTGTGGTGCCCCGGTGGTAGTGTCCGCCCCTATAAATGCCCGGAGAGCCTTGGAAAAGGAAATGGAAGGCATTTCTACTATATCCGGAGGTTCTCTTCCACGGTGAAACCTACTTCAGAAGAGGAAAAAGAGCTTATCGGAATGTCAAACCAGATTCCCTTTGATGACAGGGCAAATCACAAGTACTCCCTCGATGAGTTTGATTTAGTAGCGATAAAGACCTTTTTGAATAGGATTGGAAGTGAGCTCGAAAGAGATATTTCTCATCTATCGATTGAAGAGATTTCAAGGAAAATGAATATAGCCGAAGGTGCGGATGAGAATTTATTGCCTAAAAATGTAGGGTTGCTGTTTTTTGCCAAGGATGTTCAGAAGATCTTTCCCTCTTCCAGAATAGAGATAGTCATCTTCAAGGATAATGATGGTATAGAGTTTGAAGAAAAGATATTTGATGGTAATCTGTTTGAGCAGACCATAAACGCATTGAGCTTTCTTGAAAATCAGGTTGTGAAGGAAAAGGTCATAAAACGGGAGGGAAAGGCAGAAGCAGACAGATTTTTCAATTATCCTTATCTGGCTCTGGAAGAGGCACTATGCAATGCTGTGTATCACAGGGGATACGATAACGATTCCCCGATAGAAGTGAGGATATATCCGGAGCGCATCGACATCATAAGTTTTCCCGGGCCCCTGCCTCCGCTCGACAGAGAACGGCTGAAAAACTATCGGTTCGATGTGAGAAAGTACAGGAACAGGAGAATCGGAGAATTCCTGAAGGAGCTCCACCTCACGGAGGGAAGGCAGACAGGGATTCCGACGATATTGAAAGAGATTGAAAGGAACGGGTCCCCTGAGCCTGTTTTTGAAACGGATGAGGAAAGGAGTTATTTCAAAACCTCTTTTTTCATTCACCACGAGTTCAAAGAGCATGGGACTGGCTCAGGACAGGCTTGGGATAATCTCGGGACAGAGCACCCCTCAAGTACCCCTCAAGCCGGGACCATGTTGGCACCAAGTTGGCACCAAGTTGGCACCAAGTTGGCACTAAGCCGGGGTCAAGTCCATAAAATCCTCAATTTATGTTTAACGGAAGTCAGCATTCAATACATTATGGAACAGTTCGAATGGAAAGATAGAACAAAATTTAGAAAAAAATTCATTGGCCCATTATTAGATGCGGGTTTGCTTGAAATGACAGCCCCTGATAGGCCGACCAGCCCGAAACAGAGATATGTCATAACAGAAAAAGGGAAAGGCCTTTTGAAAGAGATCGATACGGAAGAACCGGGGGGTGGGAAATGACCGATGCGGTAATTCACTTCGGGGAGCACAACCGTTTAAGGTCACAGTTCGTGACCATAAAAACCAAACGCGGCCTGAAATCACAGAATGCGATGTCAAAGATGGGTAGCAGAAATGGGGCGGTCACAGATTGTGACCTGTTTAACAGATGGGAGGGTACAGAATGAGTGATGCGGCCATAGTTCCCGTAGAGGACATACGGAGCAGGATATACACCATTCGAGGAAAAGAGGTAATGCTAGACCGTGATCTTGCTGAACTTTACGGTGTTGAGACCAAGGTTCTGAATCAGGCGGTCAAAAGGAACATAGACCGCTTTCCCGAAGATTTTAGATTTCATCTGACGGATGAGGAGAAGATGGAACTGGTCACAAATTGTGACCGGTTAGACCGACTGAAACATTCCTCCACCAACCCGTATGTGTTCACAGAGCAGGGTGTTTCCATGCTTAGCGCAGTTTTGAAAAGCAAAATAGCTGTGGATGTTAGCGTAAAGATAATGCGCGCCTTCGTGGCCATGCGGAGACTGATAAATTCCAACCCGGAGATATTCCGGCGGCTGAGCACTCTTGAAGTCAAACAGCTGGAAACGGACAAAAAAATGGACGATGTGCTTAATGCCCTCGAATCGGGAACCATCACGCCGAAGCAGGGCATATTCTACGACGGCCAGATTTTCGATGCCTACAAATTCGTCTCCGACCTGTTCAGGAGTGCAAAGGAGTCTATAGTGATAATTGACAACTACATTGATGACAGCGTTCTGGTGCACCTGACAAAGCGGCGGGAGAATGTGAAAGTAAGGATTTTCACCCGCAGGTTATCGGAATCTCTGGCCTTAGATGTTGAGAAGTTCAACGAGCAGTACCCACCTCTGGAAATTAAGGAAATAGAGAATGTGCACGACAGGTTCATAATCATAGACGGGAAGGAGATATGGCACTTCGGGGCCTCTCTGAAAGACCTCGGCAAAAAGGTCTTCGCATTCTCGAAGATGGAGGTGGGGGCCATGGAGATGTTGCTAAAGATGCAGGAGGTGCTCCAATCATTGAGATATTAACTCACGCCGAGGGCGCAGAGAGAACCCATGATAACATTTCCCCTGCATATTCAGAAGCCGTGCACTGCACAGGAAAAAGAAATCCTCACGCTGAGAGCGCAAAGAATAGCGACAGATTCCTTTTCCCTGCGTACTCTGCGGCTCTGCGTGAGGCAAAAGGAGGGGGAAGTTGATGAGCAGAAATATGCGATACGAAAAATGCTTCGTAGCATATCTGGATATACTGGGGTTCAAAGAGAAGGTAAGAGAAACAGAGGAGAGCCCAGAGCTGCTTAAAGAATTAACAGATACACTGAAGATAAACTCTCCATTCACACAATCCAGTGGGAAAAAAACCACAGTAGAGGGAAAGTTAGACATAAGGAGTTTTTTCTTCTCAGATAGTTTTGCTTTTATGATGAAAGTAGAGAAAAAGAACCTGCCTCACCTGTTCCTTATTGTTCGTTATTTACACGATGTGTTATTGAAAAACGGCCTGTGCCTGAGAGGTGCAGTTGTAATTGGTAAGATGTACTGGCCTAAAGATGGGGAAAATATACTTGTAGGCCCTGCTATGATTGAGGCCCATAAACTGGAGTCAGAGGTAGCGATATATCCGAGAATTGTTATAAGCCAGAAACTCCATGAATACATAGACGGTGACAGAAACATAAAAACATGGTCCGAGGACGGAAAGATTCCATTATCCGAATTCATAAAAAGAGATAAAGACGGCGTTTATTTCTTTGATGTTCTGAATCAAAACATAACGAGGAAAAAAGGAGAGGATATAATACATGAAAATGGAGTTTTTAGCATTGTTTGGGACCACAATAGAGAAAGTAATTATGAACAGGTCATAATCTATGTGAATGATATTATTGGTAAACACATAAAAGACGAAAACGAATTGGTAAGGCAAAAGTACGAATGGCTCAAAACCTATCTGGAAGAATCAAGGGGGAAAGCACCGTGAGCGAAAAGATACCGGAAGGGTGGAAGATGGTTAAGCTGGGAGAAATAGCGGAGATAAATATGGGGCAATCTCCAAAGTCTGAATTTTATAACGAGGATGGTATCGGTCTGCCATTTTTACAAGGTAATAGGACTTTTGGGATAAAATACCCTTATTTTGGTACTTACTGTTCTCGACCTAAGAAAATCGCCAAGAAAGGTGAGATTCTTTTTAGCGTTAGAGCACCAGTAGGAGACATAAACATTGCAAACAGAGAGATATGTATTGGACGAGGTTTAGCCGCATTGAACTCCAAAAACGGCAATAACGAATTTCTGTATTTTCTCTTGCATTTTTTAAAACGAAAGATAATAAATAATGAGACAGGTAGTGTTTTTGGAGCGGTGAGTAAAAATGTTTTGAGTAGTGTAGAGTTCCTCCTCCCCCCTCTCCCCGAACAGCGCGCCATCGCATCCGTCCTTTCATCCCTTGACGACAAGATAGACCTTCTGCACAGGCAGAACAGGACGCTGGAAGGCATGGCCGAGGCCCTTTTCAGGCAGTGGTTCATAGAGGAGAAGGAGGAGGGGTGGGGGGAAAGGAAGTTGGGAGACATAGCAGACATAAACCCCCACTACGAGCTCAAAAAAGGGCAGATAGCAACATATCTAGATATGAAAAATGTGAACACTTCATCTTTCAATCCGAGCGGATGGAAAAAAAGAAAGTTCACGTCCGGCATGAAATTCAAAAATGGAGATACCCTCCTTGCGAGAATAACTCCCTCTTTGGAAAATGGAAAAACTTGCTTTGTTACTTTTCTAGAAAACGATGAGGTCGGCTGGGGTTCTACAGAATACATAGTTATCCGCATGAAAAAACCATTTCATCCTTTCACATCTTATGTTCTTGCCAAGACCAAAGAATTTAGGGACTTTGCCATAAGTAGCATGTCGGGTTCCAGTGGAAGGCAGAGAGCCAGAGCGGAAGTTGTAAATGAATATGAACTTAAAATACCTCCATATGAGATTATACAAAATATGAATTGCCAGTTGAAGGGCATACTTTCAAAACTGAGAAACAATGCCGAACAAATCCGCACTCTTGAAAAAATGCGGGATACTCTGCTTCCAAAACTTATGAACGGAGAGGTAAGAGTTCGGTATGAAACGGAGGAGAAAGAACAGCCGGCCGAGGACTTCATAAGCCAGCACATAGAGGAAAGTATAGAGCCGTGGCCGATAAACAGTAAATTCAGAGAGGCGGTTCTATTTTCGGGTGTGGTGGCGGCAATGTCTGATGAGAAGTTTACACCGGACAGGGTCAGGGTTACCAAGGCCGAATATCTGGCAAAGCGATATATGGGAATGGATGTTCTCGGCGAATACTCGAAAATGGCCGCTGGGCCTTATGACCCTGCCATAAGGTATAAAGGGCCGGAAAAGATAGCGAAGAAAAACGGATATGTTGAAGCTGTAGGAAGGACACAATTTAGAAAGGGGCCGAAATTTGAGGATGCGGAAAAATACCTTGAAAAATACGGATATAAACAGGCTCTGGAATGGTTGGAGAGGTTCAAATATACGAAAAATAAGGAACTCGAACTTCTAGCAACGGTGGATTATGCGGTTCTTGACCTTATGAGGCAGGGAAAAACTGTTAGTGTGGAAAGTGTAATTGAATATATCAGGGCGGATGATGAATGGAAAAAGAAACTCAAAGAGAAAGCGGATGTTTTCAATCCCGAAAAGGTTAAATGGGCGTTAAAAGAACTAGCCAGTATGTTTCCTGAAACATACAATAAAAACTTAGAAGGAGTTGAGTTTAATGGATGACGATATTTTCTCAAAACAAATCCGCACCCTTGAAAGATTGCGTGATACCCTGCTTCCAAAGCTGATGAGCGGAGAGGTCAGGGTTGATATGGAACCTCACGCTGAGAACGCTGAGTTCGCTGAGAATATGGGGGTACTGCCATGAACCCTCTCTCTGCGCCCTCTGCGCCTCTGCGTGAGATAAATAACAAGGAGGTAACATCATGAACAAAACATCTCCGCTTCTGCGTGAGTCTGAAAAAGACATCAATGTAATAACCAACATGATCATAGACGAGGCCATCAATATCCACAGGAAGCTCGGCCCCGGACTGCTGGAATCCGTTTATGAGATGGTTCTGTCGAGGAAACTTGAGGAAAGAGGCCTTAAAGTGGAGAGGCAGAAGCCCGTTTCCTTTGAGTTTGAAGGAATGCGTTTCGAGGAAGGTTTCCGTCTGGATCTGCTAGTTGAGGAAAAAGTCGTTGTGGAACTTAAATCCGTTGAGAAAATAGCAAAGGTGCATCAAAAACAGCTTTTAACCTATCTTAAATTGATGGATTTACAGGTAGGGCTTTTAATAAATTTCGGGGGGAACACGCTTAAAGAAGGACTGCAAAGAATCGTCAATAACTATGCTGATGACCATGCGGGGAATAAGAAACAGGAGGGGCACCGATGACCCACCTAACCGAATCCGAAATAGAAACCTTCGCCCTCTCCCTCCTCGAAGAGCAGGGCTACCAGTGCCTTTACGGCCCCGACATCGCACCGGACAGCAGTTCACCGGAAAGGCAGTCCTTCGAGGATGTTATTCTCATGGACAGGCTCCGTTCTGCGGTGTCCCGCATAAACCCCGGCGTTCCCGCTGAGGCCATAGAGGACGCTGTAAAGAGGATAGGCCGCATCCATTCCCCGGAACTCATAGCGGCCAACGAGGAGTTCCACCGCCTCCTCACCGAGGGCGTGAAGGTCACATACAGGAAGGGGGGCGAGGAGAGAGGGGATATTGTCTGGCTCGTCGATTTCGAGAACCCGGACAACAACGATTTTCTGGCTGTGAATCAGTTTACGGTGATAGAGAACGGGGGCAACAAGCGGCCGGACACCGTGCTCTTCGTTAACGGCCTTCCCCTTGTGGTTATGGAGTTGAAGAATGCGGCCGATGAAAACGCAACCGTCGGCGCGGCGTACCGCCAGTTGCAGACCTACAAGCAGGCCATTCCGTCCCTTTTCACATACAATGAGGTTCTGGTCATCTCGGACGGGCTGGAAGCCAAGGCAGGGAGCCTCTCTGCCGGCCTCGGCCGCTTTATGGCGTGGAAGACTCTGGACGGCAAAAAGGAGGCCTCGCCCCTTACTGGCCAGATAGAAACCCTCATAAGCGGCATGCTGAAAAAGGATGTCCTCATGGACCTTGTCCGCCACTTCGTCGTATTCGACAGGTCGAAGAAGGAGGATAAGGAGACCGGCCAGATGGCCATACGCACGGTTAAGAAACTCGCTGCCTATCACCAGTATTACGCCGTTAATCGGGCAGTTGAGAGCGTCATAAGGGCTGCCAGAAGCGGAACCCGGAAAGGAGGCGTTGTCTGGCACACGCAGGGGAGCGGAAAATCCCTTTCGATGGTCTTTTTCACCGGTAAAATCGTTCTGGCACTGGACAACCCCACCGTTGTGGTGATAACCGACAGGAACGACCTTGACGACCAGCTTTTTGATACCTTTGCCTCATCCCGTCAGATTCTCCGGCAGGAACCGGTGCAGGCGGAAAGCAGGGAGCACCTTAAAAAGCTCCTGAAAGTGGCGTCGGGCGGCATAGTCTTCACCACGATACAGAAGTTCAGCCCGGAGGAAGGGAATGTCTATGATACGCTTTCCGAGAGGGAGAACATCATAGTCATAGCTGACGAGGCCCACCGGACACAGTACGGTTTCAGGGCGAAGGTGGATAAAAACACGGGAAAAATCACATACGGCTTTGCCAAGTACATGAGGGAGGCTCTGCCCAAAGCCACATATATCGGATTCACCGGAACACCCATAGAAAAGAGCGACAGGAACACACCCGCGGTCTTCGGCGATTACATAGACATCTACGACATATCGCAGGCCGTGAAGGATAAGATGACGGTCCCCATCTATTACGAGAGCAGGCTTGCGAAGATTTCTCTCAGTGAAGAGGGTAAGGAACTCATAAGGGAGCTGGATGAGGAGCTGAGAAAGGACGACCTTTCGGAAACAGAGAAGGCAAAGGCGAGATGGACCCAGCTGGAAGCTCTCATAGGCAGCACAGAGCGGGTCGAACTCGTAGCCTCCGATATCGTCCGGCACTTTGAGGCGAGGCAGGAGGTATTCGACGGAAAAGGAATGGTCGTTGCCATGTCCCGCCGGATTGCCGCCAGGCTCTACGATGAGATAATAAAGATAAGGCCGGAGTGGCATAGTGACAAGCTCTGGCAGGGATTCCTGAAGGTGGTCATGACCTCTTCCGCAGACGACGGCCCGGAAATTGCCCGGCACCACACCACGAAGGACCAGAGGCGCATGCTCGCAGAGAGGATGAAGGACCCTGAGGGCCCCCTCAAACTCGTAATAGTCGTGGATATGTGGCTCACCGGTTTTGATGTTCCGTGCCTTCATACCATGTACATAGACAAGCCCATGAAGGGGCATACGCTCATGCAGGCTATAGCCAGAGTGAACCGGGTTTATAAGGACAAGCCCGGCGGACTCATAGTGGATTACCTCGGCATCGCCGCTGATTTGAAGGAGGCCCTCTCTTTCTACTCCGACAGCGGGGGGAAAGGGGACCCTGCGGTGGCACAGGATAAAGCGGTCCAGATTATGCTTGAGAAGCTGGAGGTCATAAGGCAGATGTTCTTCGGTATGGATTACCGGGCCTATTTCTCCGTGGAAACCGGCGAAAAACTCTCTATCATCCTTGAGGCCGAGGAGCATATTCTTGGCATTGAAGATGGGAAAAAGCGCTATATCGATGCGGTAACCGCACTCTCCCGTGCATTTGCAATTGCAGTTCCCGACCCGAGGGCCATGGATGTAAAGGACGAGGTGGCATTCTTTCAGGCTGTAAAGTCGAGGCTGGTCAAGTTCAAGAGGGGCGGCTCAGGGCGTACGGCCGAGGAGATGGAAACCGCAATACGGCAGGTCATAGACCGCGCTCTTGTCAGCGATTCCGTGGTTGACATATTCGATGCGGCCGGTATAAAAAAGCCGGACATATCCGTGCTTTCCGACGAGTTCCTTATGGAGGTTCGGGGCATGAAGCATAAGAATATTGCCCTCGAGGTCCTTAAAAAGCTGCTGAATGATGAGATAAAGGCAAGGGAGAGGCGGAATCTCGTGCAGAGCAGGACCCTTATGGAAATGCTGGAGGAATCCATCAGAAAATACCACAACCGGGTAATAACCGCGGCGGAGGTCATAGAGGAGCTTATCAGGCTCAGCAAGGATATAAAAGAGATGGACCGGGAGCCGGAGGAGCTGGGCCTTTCTGAGTATGAATACGCATTCTATACCGCTGTCGCCAGCAATGAAAGCGCAATGGAGTTGATGGGAAAAGAGCAGTTAAGGGAGCTGGCTGCTGTTCTGTTCGACAGGGTGAGAAAGAACGCAACAATTGACTGGACGATTAAGGAGAGCGCAAGGGCCAAGTTGAAGGTAATAGTCAAGCGCACCCTGAGGCAGTATGGCTACCCCCCGGACATGCAGAAGCTGGCCACCGAAACCGTGCTGAAGCAGGCGGAACTTATTGCAGATGAGATAACGGCCACTGCATAAGTATGTGTGAGGTAAAAGGAGTAGCCCCGGGCAGATTCGAACTGCCGTCGCAAGATCCAGAGTCTCGCATGATTGACCGCTACACTACGGGGCTATGCACTGTGCGGTTTGTCCGCATAGCCCCTCTCACTCGCTCATTTCATTCGCTCATTTCATTCGCTCATGATACGGCGCATCTCTCCCTTTTTGTGCGCCTCTCAGTCGCTTGCGTTGCTCGCTCCTGATACGGGGCTTCTGTCCGTTCAGGTGCGCCCCTGTTTCCTGTGTTGTGGATTATCATAGACAGGTTGCGCCACGGTCGGACAACCGCTCAGGGATGGGGAGAAGCAATCTGCTATTTAAAAATAATGGGTGGTTAGTATGTGGTTGTGGTGCTACTGCTTAAAGGCAAGGGCCACGGTTCGATTATCAAGAATTTTATCGATTTTCTTAATTTCACTACGGGCAAAGTCTTTGTACTTATCGGAACAGCCTTTTGTCTTACATATCTTTAGAGCTTTTTCAAAGATAGATTTTGCATTGTTTAGTTTTTCTTTCTTATCTCTGAAATTAGCAAGCCCTCCATAAGCAGCACCAAGGTTACACAGTGTCGGTACAAGGAGGTGATGGTCTTCTGCTTCGTAGATATCGATTGATTTTTCAAATGATTCAATCGCTTTTGTAAAGCTTTTTTCATGGTTAGTAATTTCACCCTGTAAAAGGTATACTAACCCTAAATTCATATGGGTTTCGCCCCAATCTATGGGGTGCTTCCTGCGACTTCTAACCATTAATGCATTATTGTAGGCATCTATTGCCGCATCGATATTTTTTGTTGAGTTTTCATCCTTTGCTTCTGCAAGATAAAGATATATTATCCCAATGTTGTTTTGGATCATTGCCCAGTCCAATGGATAATTTTCTTTCTTTCTTACATGTAGTGCTTTTTGATATGCTTTAAGCGCCTCATTAAGATTTTTATCTTTATTTTCAAATTGAGCAAGGTCTTTGTATGTATTTCCAAGATTATTTTCCAAATCTGCATAGGATCTGGGAGGTGCCTCAAGAGTGGGAATGCTCAGAGCTTTTTCAAAGAAAGCTATTGACTCCCTAAGAATTTTTTTCTTGGTCTCCATAGTTCCTGTTTGCATCATATACAGGTTCTGGAGATTATTCTGAACGCCTGTCCACTCTGAAGGATATTTTTTCTTCGTCCAAATATTCTTAGATATTTCGAACATTTGCATTGCTCGCTCTAAATTCTCCTCTTTGTCGGATATGGTTGCCAGTTCCATATAGGCTGCGCCCAAGTTCTTACACAGTGCGGCGTAGTTGTAGTTTTCCGGCTCCTTCTCTATGTTGCAGTTTTCCAATCCTTTTTCAAGGTTTTTGATAGCCAATTCTAGATTTTTCTTTTTCTCTCTACTTTTAGAGATATAATAATAGGCAGCTCCAATGTTATTCCAGAACTTGCAGTCATTCGAACATCTCTTCAAATCTTCGTTCCTTGAAACTTTTTTGAATAATTTCATCGCCGATTCAAGGTTCTCTTTTTTGTTTCTAATATTAGAGAGATATATTTGTGCAACACTCAGATTCAAATAGACCTTACAAAGCCCCTCTCTATTATAATTTTTTTCGTAGACTTTCAATGCCTCATTGCAGGCGGATATCGCCTTGCCAACATAGGTCTCTAAGTCTCGTACCGCAAGTTCTAGAAAAATCGTACTGAGATTTAGTTGTGCTTTTGAGTACTCTAGCGGTTTTTTCTCAACAACATATATAGGCAATGTTTCTTCAATGCATAGTTGTGCTTTTTTCAAGTAATCCTCAGCATGCTTGCCGTTTGCCAAGTTGAGATAGGCTACACCCTCAATCTTTTTGAAACGAGCGTAGAGTTCTGGCTCCTTTTTTGATGAGATATTTTTTAATTCCTTTTCCTTAAGAATTTCCAGTGCATCTTTGTACAGATTTCTTTTTATCATCTTATCTGCTTCGTCTAGTCTTTGGACAATGCGTTCTCGTCTGCGTCTTTTCTTTATTTTATGTATTATCAGAGTGCCTACTGGTGTCCCTATTGTGACTATAGCCGCTACTTCAGATAGAAGTTCCATATTATCTATTACCTCTCTTTTGATAATGGCATTGCGTTATATATAGTTTCTTATGCTACTGAGTTATTGAAACCTTAAGGCCCCAATGCTAATATACTCCACTTACATTCCATTCGCATGGGCATTCTACCTGAGAAGTACAGCAGGAAAGGGGTTCTGCTCGGCCTCTTGCTCGGCGTATTCCTGACCTTCACGGCCATTCTGGTGGTGGAATACACGGAGTTTCTTTTTGGGGTACTTCTGCTGTGGATTGTGATTCCTGTTATGCTGAAGAAACTGGCGGACCGTTTCCTCTCCCGCAACTGATTTATATTTTCCCCCCTTCTCCCTCACAGTGATACTATGAAGACATCCAGAATATCGGGATTTTATAAGATGAGCCCTGAGGAGCGGCTCAGAATGGTTAAGGAGTTTTCCGGCCTGACGGATGAAGAGGCTGCGATTATAAGCCGGACAGGGGCCCTTGAAATGGAGCAGGTGGATAGGATGATTGAGAATGTCATAGGCACCATGCCGGTCCCATTCGGCGTTGCCACCAATTTTATGATAAACGGGAAGGATTACCTGATTCCCATGGCCATAGAGGAGCCGAGCGTCGTTGCCGCCGCATCCAATGCCGCAAGAATGACAAGAGCCGCGGGCGGCTTCGTAACGAGCAGTACGGAGCCCATAATGATAGGCCAGATCCAACTTGTGGATGTTAAGGACCCTTTCGGGGCCAAGATGACCATACTTCAGCATAAGGAGGAGATAATCTCCATGTGCAACGAGAAGGACCCGATTCTGATAAAACTTGGCGGCGGAGTCAGGGATATAGAGGTCCGCGTAATCGATACGATGAACGGGGCGATGGTGATTACTCACCTGCTGGTAAACACTCTGGACGCAATGGGGGCCAATGCGGTCAATACCATGGCCGAGGCCGTCGCACCGTTCCTTGAGGAGGTAACAGGAGGGCGCGTATATCTCAGAATCATATCCAATCTTGCGGTTCTCAGGCTCGCCAGGGCAAAAGCAGTCTGGAAAAAGGAGGAAATTGGTGGTGAAGATGTGGTCGATGGCATCGTGGAAGCGTATGCATTCGCCGCCGCCGACCCGTTCAGAGCCACAACTCACAACAAGGGGATTATGAACGGCATAAGCGCAGTGGTTCTCGCCACAGGTAACGATACCAGGGCCGTGGAGGCAGGAGCCCACGCGTACGCCGCGTACATAAGCGACCACTATGGCCCGCTGACATCATGGGAGAAGAACGCCGATGGAGACCTTGTTGGCACCATAGAAATCCCTCTGGCCGTCGGGCTCATCGGAGGGGCAACGGCTGTTCATCCCACGGCAAAGGCGGCCGTGAGGATTCTGGGGGTGAAAACAGCGAAGGAACTGGCGGAGATAATGGCATCTGTGGGCCTTGCCCAGAACTTCGGAGCGCTTAGAGCGCTGGCAACCGAGGGGATTCAGAGGGGGCACATGTCCCTTCATGCAAGGAATGTTGCTGTAATGGCCGGTGTTCCCAAAGATATGGTGGATGAAGTGGTTAAGAGAAT
The DNA here is from genome assembly GCA_024281315.1 of archaeon. Taxonomy (GTDB): domain Archaea; phylum Thermoplasmatota; class Thermoplasmata; order JAJSAE01; family JAJSAE01; genus JAJSAE01. The sequence continues at coordinate 23,290 of JAJSAE010000009.1, forward strand.
GGTGGCTGAGCGCAAGGTGAGGATGGACAGAGCGAAGGATATACTTTCGGAGATTCAGAAAGGGAATTGAATGGCTCTTTCACGGCAAAAAGCGGAAAAGATAATGGATGTTCTCATCGAGGGCAATGACGGGCGGTTCTGCGGTCTCAACTATGCGAATGTCTTTCAGCTGGCCGTTGCCACTATTCTGTCCGCACAGGCCACCGACGAGAGCGTCAATAGGATAACTCCCTTCCTTTTCTCCAAATACCCGGATGCTGAGAGTCTGGCCTCTGCCGATCTGGAGGATGTGAAGGGGATAATAAAGAGCATCGGCCTTTACAACACCAAGGCGAAGAACATCATTGCAATGGCGAAACGGCTCGTGGAGGAGTATGGCGGAAAGGTGCCGGACACCATGAGCGAGCTGGTCAAACTCCCGGGAATCGGCAGAAAGACGGCCAATATTATCCTTACTGCGGGCTATGGGAAAGTGGAGGGGATTGCGGTGGACACTCATGTGTTCCGCATTTCAAGGAGGATGGGGCTTATCTCAGGGAACACCCCCGCAAGGGTCGAGCGGGAGCTTCTTGAACTTCTCCCGGAAAGGCAGTGGCCCTATGTCAACCACATTCTAATAACCCACGGAAGGGAGCTCTGCACAGCAAGGAGGCCCATGTGTGGTGAGTGCCCTGTGGAGGACATGTGTGAGAAGAACTTCGAGCCGGAAAAGGAGGCTCGGAGCAGGAATGCCGGAAAAAGAAGGAATAAGTAAAGGGTTTGTGTTTTTCGTTCAGTTCTTCCATTCCTTTCTTGCGGCCTCAATTTCCGGAAGCAGAATGGCCATTCCCTTATCTACATCCTCCTCGGCGAATGCAAGGTTCGGCCTCATTCTTATGCTGGTGAAACCGCTCTTCAGGGTCATGGCGCCCTTGGTGTAGGCTTCCTTCCAGACCTTATCCCTTATATCCTGTGTGGGCAGGGTGAATGCAATCCATCCGCCGGAGCCCCTTATGTTGCTCACGAAGTCAGGGGATGTTTCGTTAAGGAGAATCTTCTTTATCTTATCGCCTATTCTCTTGGAGTTGGCAATGAGGCCGTCTTTCTTTATCGTCCGTATGAACTGGGTGGAGCGAACCATATCAGAGAGTGTGCCGCCCCATGTGGAGTTGAGCCGGCTGGAGACATTGAAGACATTGTCCTTTATCTCGTCAATTCTGGTATTCGCCGCAATGCCGCACTGCTGTGTCTTCTTTCCGAAGGAGAATATGTCGGGCCTGATGCCCCCGGTCAGATGGTCGGATGCCCACCATTCCCCTGTGCTCCAGCCTGTCTGAACCTCGTCGAATATGAGGAGGAATCCATGTTCGTCCGCCTTCTGTCGTATGAACTTGAAGAACGAGGGGCTGAAGTAGTTGTCTCCGCCCTCGCCCTGCACTGGCTCTACAATCATGGCCGCAATCCTGTAGTTGTACTTCTTTATTGATTCCTCTATCTCCGCCTTTGCCAGCTCCTCTTTGTCGTAGGTTACGGAGCCGTCCCTCTGGAATGTTGCGGCCGGGTTATGAACTCTGGGCCAGTCGAATTTGGAGAAGAACTTGTACTTGTTCGGGTCCGCAGTGTTGGTTAGACTCATCGTGTAGCCGGTTCTGCCGTGGAAGGAGTTCTTCAGGTGCATTATCATGTCCCCCTGAATGACATCCTTTTCGGCATAGTTTTTCCTTGTCTTCCAATCAAATGCGGTTTTAAGTGCATTCTCAACCGCGAGGCCACCGCCGTCTATGAAAAAGAGGTGCCTGAACCCGTCGGGGAGCACGCCCGAAAACTCGGCCACGAACTCGGCGTAGTACTCGGGATATACATCCGAGAGGGCCCACCTTATGTTGGAGGCATTGAGCAGTTTCTTAACATAATCCGGTTCCTGCGTGGCCGGGTGATTGTAGCCTATCGTCAGACTGCCGAACTGGTTGTATCCCATATCCAGCATCGCTTTCCCAGTTCTCTTATCAACAAGCGTGGAACCGTGGCTCTTCTCAAGGTCCGGGACAATCTCAAAACCGTCAACCAGAACCCTGCTTTTTATTGTCGGAATAATCTCGTCAGCGTTCATGGTCATATGGAGAGGATGGCTCTATATAATGATTTCTCCGGAAAGGGATTGGTGCGGTTTTTCCCGCGTGTGCACAACCCCAGCGAAATTTTAAATATGAAAGGCCCACCCCCAATCATGAAGGAGTGCGTCCGCGTATTCAAGGCCCTCAGCCACGAGACCCGGCTTAAAATCCTCTTCTATCTTCTGGATGGAGAGAGATGCGTTTGCGATATTGTAGAGCATGTCGGTAAGAGTCAGCCAACTGTTTCCAATCACCTATCCAGACTTCAGAAGGACGGAATTCTAACATCGAAACGGGAAGGGCAGTGGGTTTATTACGATATTGCGGACAAGAGGGCGAGAGGAATAATAAAAACCTGCCGCTCCATTATCAGACAGGCACGGGAATAAGGAAACAAGAGAATGTTTATATAATCCCTGCCCATTCCGGTGAAAAACCCGTGTGGGTAATCCAGAAAAACAGAGAGTGATACTATGGAAGATGAGAAAACAACGGATATCATCGTTGCAAAACTGAAGGACACCACGGCCAACCCCGCCCCCCTCGGCCTCATGGGCTTCGGTATGACCACTGTCCTTCTGAATCTGCATAATGCCGGATTATTCGGCCTCGGAACAATGATTCTGGCTATGGGCATATTTTATGGAGGCATTGCACAGCTGTTTGCCGGTTATATGGAATGGAAGAAGGGGAATACCTTCGGCATGACGGCATTCACATCCTACGGCCTCTTCTGGTTCAGCCTTGTGGGCCTCATAGTTTTCCCAACCCTCGGATGGGCTCCCGCGCCAACCGATACGGCCATGGGCTCCTATCTCGTTATGTGGGGCATATTTACCGGCGTTCTGTTCATCGCCACTCTGAAAATTAACAGGGCCCTGCAGCTGGTCTTTTCGTCTCTGACAATCCTGTTCTTCCTGCTGGCCGCCGAGCACTTCACCGGAATCTCTGCAATAGGCACGGCCGCGGGAATTGAGGGAATATTCTGCGGCTTCTCCGCCATATACGCAGGCCTTGCGCAGGTGATAAACGAGGTCTACGGCAGAGAAGTGGCCCCGCTGTAAACCATTAAACCCATTATTTTTATTACTTCATCCTTTCCAGCAGTATGGCCGGGCAGATGTTCTTAACCCCTCTTATGGAGCCTATCCTTCTTGATATGAGCTCCGAGAGTTCTATTCCGTCCTTTGTCCATATCTCGGCCATTATCATGTGATCTCCGGTTGATGTGGAAACCGTGCGCACCTGCGGGAGTTTCGACAGTTCTCTGGCCGCATCGAGAAATCTGGCCGGCTCCACATCGAGGCCGAGAATGGTAACGGTTCCGTAGCCCCTCTTACCGGGGTCGGTTATTACGGTATACTGTTTTATAACCCCGCTCTTCTCCATCCTATCCACTCGTTTTCTCACGGTGGACTCGCTGACTCCGAGTTCTTTTGCGATTTCCGTATAGGGCGTTCTTGCATCCAGTTCCAGTATTTCGAGTATCTGCCGGTCTTTTTCGTCAATCATTACAATCATCTCTTTGCGATATTCGTCAAGTATCGGCATATTATTTCCGATATCCTTCCGAAAGGTATAAGTACTTCGTACTATATATGCTTTTTGTCGTCAAGACGGAGGTATGAAAATGGAATTAAGCGATACGGAAAAAAAGGTTCTGGATGCTATGAAAGCTTCCGGAAAGCCCTTGAAAACCAAAGAAATAGCGGAACTGGCCGGGATAGATGATAAAGAAACCGCAAAGTTAATAAAGAAGTTAAAGAATAAAGACCTGATAGATTCACCAAAGAGGTGTTACTATAAACCCCTTGAAAATAAGATATAAATGTAGGAGGAAATAAAATGGGAACAAAAGGAAGAGAAATCGTAGGAGAAAGAGCGGATGAGGTCATTGACCTTCTGAACAGAGCACTGGCGGACGAATGGCTGGCCTACTACCAGTATTGGATAGGTTCCAAGATTGTCGTAGGGCCGATGAAAGGCGAGGTGATGGCGGAGCTAATGGAGCACGCAGCCGACGAACTGAGACATGCGGACCTTCTGGTGGCAAGAATAATGCAGCTGGGAGGAACGCCCATACTCCGGCCCGAAGACTGGTACAAGCTCACGAACTGCGGATATGAAGTGCCGAATGACCCGCAGGTCAGGAAGATACTGGCGCAGAACATAAAAGGGGAGCAGTGCGCCATAAATGTCTATAACAAACTGCTGGCACTTACAGGGGATTTCGATCCCATAACGAACGAGATGGTTCTCGGAATACTTACCGATGAGGTTGAGCACGAGGATGACCTTCAGGCCCTTGTGGAAGACCTTGAGAACATATAAGAGGCTGATAGAATGAGGAAGATGACGGAGAAGTCCATTCAGGAGGCCTTTGCCGGCGAGTCCATGGCACACATGAAATACCTGATATTCGCGGATGTGGCCGAAAAGGAGGGGAAGAAGAACATAGCCCGCCTCTTCAGGGCCATAGCGTATGCCGAAAAGGTTCACGCAACCAATCACGCCCGCCTTCTGGGATACATCGGAAAGACGGAGGAAAACCTTCAGACCGGTATTACCGGCGAGGGCTTCGAAATAGAGGAGATGTATCCTGCCTACGCGGCCATTGCGAAGCTTCAGGGTGAAAAGGGGGCCGAGAGGGCCATACACTACGCCGAAGAAGCGGAGGCAATCCATAAGGATATGTACCAGCAGGCGAAAGAGATTGTGGAAAAAGGGGAGGATATGGACGAAGATGATGTATATGTCTGCCCTGTCTGCGGATATACGCACCGCGGAAAGCCCCCGGAGAAGTGCCCTGTTTGCAGCGTCCCTTCAGATAAGTTCGAAAAATTCTGAGAATTCGGGAGGCGGTGAGATGATAAAAGAAACCATAAGCAGCGGCGATTGGAAGGGCGAGAAGCATGTTCCTGTCATAGAGATAGCGGACAAAAAAGAAGGAATGGTTAAAGTGGAGATAAGTGTTGGGAAGGAGATAAAACATCCGAACACCCTTGAGCATCACATATCATGGGTAGAGCTCTACTTTACGCCGGAAGGAGAACGATTCCCGAAGATGGTGGGGAGGGCGGCCTTCTGCGGCCACGGAGACATGATAACCGAGCCTGTGGCGGCGTTCAGGTTCTCTCCCGGAAAGAGCGGAAAACTGCACGCGCTATCCTTCTGCAACATACACGGCCTGTGGGAGAGCGATTACGAGTTAAAGCTTTGAATAGAATATGGGTAGTAATCGCAGAATAAATACCGGGAACAGGGCAAAAACCACGCATGGCAGAAGAAACTCCCGGAACACACCATGCCATAAAGCAGTAGGTCATGGAAAAGGTAGAAATGGAGTGTTGCAACCTGTGGGTCTGCCATAAAAGCCTTTAAACCCCTTCTTTATTTTCTATTCACAATCCTTTAATACCATCGTTGCATCCCTTATCTATGGAAAGACCTACATGGGACGAATACTTCATGGAGATGACGCGTATAATTGCCAGAAGGTCCACATGCCTCAAGGCCAGAATGGGCGCGGTTCTCGTGAAAGGCCAGCGCCTGCTGACATCCGGCTACTTTGGGCCGCCAAAGGGAATGAAACACTGCGAGGAAACAGGGTGCGTCCGCGATGAGATGAATCTACCGGACGGCGTTCGGGTTGAGGTGTGCAGGGGCGTTACCGCCATCCAGAACGCAATCATTCAGGGGGCTATTTTCGGCATAAGCATTGAGGGCTCCACGCTTTATACAACACATCCGCCTTGCAACATATCGGCCCAGATGCTGGTGAATGCGGGAATACGGAGAATAGTAATAGAAAGAGGGTATCCGGACGGTCTTGCCCTCAAAGCACTGGTGTATGCGGAGATTGAGATTGATGCCAGAGCAGCGGACGCAGAGCACGGCAGCCCGATGATTGAAAGGGTATAAAGGGAACAGGTGATTTCATGGTCATAGCGCAGGTGGTTGTCAGCGTCCTCGGCGAGGGAACAAGCGTCAGCAGGTATGTCAGAATTGCCCTTAAGAGCATGGAAGAGGGCGGCGTGAAGGTTACGCCCGGCCCCATGTCCACGGTAATTGAGGCGGAAACGGTGGAGGAGATACTTGAAGCGGTGAAGCGTGCTCATCTGGCAGTTGCGGAGACCGGAGCAAAGAGAATAATAACCGAGCTTAAAATAGACGACCGCAGGGATAAGAAGGCCACGGCGGAGACGAAGTTGAAGGCGCTGGAAAGGTTCGAAGCGGATTGAAGAAGGTGTCCAATGCTCGGAGAACTCCTGATAATCGGGGCCACTGTTCTGTGGGGTCTGTCCAATATTCTTCTCAAGATGGGCATAGGCCGCGGCATGGCACCGGAAACGGCAAATGCGGTTCAGACGGGCACAAGTGCGATTTTCATGGTTCTCATATGGCTGGTCGTTCTGGCCCTAGGAGTAATCCCGTTTCCGGTGATTGACCCCTCTTCTCTCCTGTTCCTGCTGGTGGGCACCTTTGTGGGCCTCGGCCTCGGAACCACCCTTTATCTCATGGGATTAAAGCACATCGATGCGTCCATGGCCTCTCCCATCTCCTCTACGGGCCCTTTCTTTGTTATCATCATGGCCATTCTTTTTCTTAACGAAAGCATCACTACACTCCTTATCATAGGTGCCGTTCTCATATTCCTCGGTGTCGCTTTCATCGGGAGAAATAAAGGGGAAAAAAAGGTGTCCAGAAGGGGCGTTGTTCTGGTTGGTGTTGCTCCGGTGTTCTGGGCCATAACCGTGATCTGCTACAAAATCGCCCTTGCGGACATGGATGTGTTCACCGCCAACGCCATACGGATGACAGCTCTCGGCCTCTCCCTATGCATCTATGTCACTCTGAATGGGCAGGGGTGCATGGCCAGCGGCAGAAAAGCCTTCCTTCTCGTCTCCGGTGCGGGAATGGCCAATTATGTCATAGGCGGCACGATGTTCCTTGTGGGCCTCATGATGATAGGCGCATCCCGGGCATCCCCCATATCCTCCGGCACGCCGTTCTTTACCATGCTATTTGCGTACATGTTTTTGAAGGAGAAACTGCGGAGCACATACATCGTCGGCGGGATTTTGATAGTTGCGGGCGTGATTCTCATCTCCCTCTAATTCGCAAACTATAAATCCTCCTCCGCAATCCTGCACCCATGTATCTCAGCAGGGAAGAGGAAAGGATGCTGGCCGGCGAGGAAGGGGAGGCCGTCAGGAAATCCATGGAGATTCTGGTAACCCTCGGCGACATCTACGGGGCCGGGCGGCTGATTCCGGTTAAGAGCGCGCAGGTCTCCGGTGTTTCCTACAAGACCATCGGTGATGCTGGCCTCGAATATCTCGAAGACCTCTCCGCCGATGCGAAGGTTCGCATAAGGACCACGCTCAACCCCCCCGGAATGGATATGGAGCAGTGGAAGGAACTGTATGTTCCGGAGGATTTTGCAGAGAAGCAGATGCGGATACTAAACGCATACGCAAAGATGGGAATAGAACTCTCCTGCACCTGCACCCCGTATCTGGCCGGAAACCGCCCGAAGGCAGGGGAACATCTGGCATGGGCCGAGTCCTCCGCAGTTTCCTTTGCCAACTCTGTTCTCGGTGCCAGAACGAACAGGGAAGGGGGGCCGTCCGCCCTTGCCGCTGCGATAACCGGAAGGACCGCCGAGTTCGCCCTTCACCTAAATGAGAACAGGAAGGCCACCGTAATATTCGATGTGAATTTTGAGCCGGATTATTTCGATTATGCCATGCTGGGCGTGGTGGCCGGAAGGATTGCAGGCGGAGGTGTGCCGTACTTCAGGGGTATAAAGCAGGCGTCGGAGGACAGCCTTAAATCCCTTGGTGCCGCAATGGCCGCCTCTGGCTCCGTTGCTCTCTATCATGTGGAAGGCATTACACCGGAATATGGAACCGCCCTTCCCGATAAAGATGGAGTGAAAAGGATACCCGTGGAAGAAGGGATGCTGGAGGATGAAAGGGAAAAAATAACCACTGCCGATGATGTGGAGCTCATAACCGTTGGCTGCCCCCATTCTTCGCCGGAGGAATTGAGGAACATAGCCGCCTTTCTGAGAGGAAAGAAACGGAAGGACAAGGTAGAACTGTGGGTATATACCAGCAGGGTTGTGAAGGAGACGGAAAGGGAGGCAGTGGACATAATCGAGCAGTACGGAAAGGTTGTTGCGGACACCTGCATGGTTGTCTCCCCTCTGGAGGTCCGCTTTCGTTCGGTCGGAACCAATTCGGGCAAGGCGGCCAGCTATCTTCCGGGCCTATGTCATCAGAATGTTCTCTTTGCCGACCTGAAGACGCTTCTGGGGATGGTGGTGGAATGATTATTGAGGGCAGAAGGGTCTATCCTATGGGCGGCATAAAGGAAAGAGGGGGGCTGATTGTTGACCGCGGAGAGGTTGTTGTTTCTCCCTCTCCCGTATCCTTTCTTGGCGGCGTGGACCCGCAAACAGGGATAATAACGGATGGCGAGGCGAAAGGGAAGAGTATCGCAGGAAAGGTATTTGTGTTTCCGGAAGGAAGAGGCAGTACTGTTGGTTCCTATGTCATGTATGGTCTCAAACGCTATGGAAACGCGCCTCTGGCCGTTGTAAACCGCAGAAGCGAGATAATCGTAACGGTGGGGGCCATAATATCCGGGATTCCTCTGTTTGACAGAGTGGATACTTCTCTGTTTCTGGACGGAGATATTCTATCCATTCGGGGTGATGGTAGTATGGAATTGCATGATGTTGATGTGAAAGATGCAGTAACCGTAATTCTGAGAAGCAGAGAAAAGATTCTCATACTGAAAAGAAGTGATAAAGTGGGGTCGTGCAGGGGGAGATGGGCAGGAGTGTCCGGCCATGTGGAGGATGAAGACGGGAGTTTTTCGGCCAGAGGCATAACAGAAGTGAAGGAAGAGACCGGTATGCAGGCAAATATTGTCAGGGAAGGTCCTGTTTTAGACATCAGGGATACCTGCGGCGAGAAAAAGAGGATATGGAGGATACACCCTTTTCTTGCGGATGTCAGCAGTGAAGATGCGGACAGAATGAGAATAGACTGGGAACACACGGAGTACAGATGGATAAGGCCAGAAGAACTGGACAGCTATCATACCGCGCCCGGTCTTGCCGATGTGGTCAAACTTTTGCTCACTTAATTCTTTTCGTATTCGCGCAATCAAAAGATTTATAAAGGACTTATGCGTATGGATATAACATGGATATCGGAAAATTCACCGATAAGGAGCGGTTGGTCTTCTACAACCTGCTGAAATATCCAGATTATGGGGATAAAAAAATCTCCGAGGTCAGCGGAGTCAAGGCATCCACCGTTAGCGCAATAAAACGAAGGTTCAAGGAAGAGGGCCTGTTCAGGAGTATAATTATTCCCGCCATTAACAAGATTGGTTATGAGCTTATAATGGTGTCATACGGTCGGTTCAGTCCTACGGCGGACAGAAAGGCAAAAGAAGCATATTTCCGAAAAATAAGCGAGGATAAGAACATCTTTTATGCGGTAGAGGGGGGAAACATAGTCTTTATTATATCCGTGGCCCGCAATTACAGTGAGGTCAAGAAGACAATAGATTCCTACACATACTTCCTGAACGCTCACAATCTGGCCGATAACACCGACTGGCACTTTCTTCTCTTTCCGTTTGAAGTCTCCAAGCTTATCAATTACTTCGACTACCATCACATATTCGCCCAGATGTTTGATATGGAGGACAGCGTGGATGTGGATGTCGGCTATGAGGATTGCACCCCCTACCACCTCAGCAAAAAGGAAAAGCAGGCCCTCTATGGCATGATCAAGTTTCCGGATAAAAACGATCTCGATATTGCCCGGGAAATGGCTCTTTCCCGTCAGGGCTTCTCAAACATGAAAAGCAGATTCAAAGAGGTCGGTCTTGTCAGCAGAAAGAATGTTCTGGACCTTCAGAAGCTCGGTATTGACATACTGGCTCTTTCCCACTCGCGCTTCAATCCCCGTACCCCACTCAAGGAAAGGAGTTACGGCATAAGAAAAATACTGGAATCGACACCGCAGTTACTCATGCTGTCGGGAAATTTTGAAAACCTCATGGTCGGAGCGTTCAGAAACTACGAACACTTCAACAGAGTGAAACTGAATGCACTGAAAATATACAGGGAGCATGACTTCCTCCGGGGAGAACCGGACATAACGCTGATCCCCATGCAGTCTGCAAGAATAATAAAGGAACTGGACTTCTCCGAAATAATGGAGCAGGTGCTGAACCTGGAGAGGTAGCTCCTTCTATTTCTCTATATTTTCGTTTTTTTACCTCAGTGTTACATCCACTTCTCTTTCCAGAAGATTCAACTGGTGCTTTTCAAGAGTGAGCGGGTTCACGGAAAGCATGAGTATGGACTGATTTATCGCCACCTGATCTCTCAGGGATTGTATGAGCCTCAGAACGGTCAGGAACTTGTTGTTTGTTATGAGGAATTCAAGTCCGTCCAGAAGTATTATCCCTCCTTCGCCTGCCAGAAACTGCTCAATATGCATACTCATCTTCTCAAGGTCTTTGGGCCGTATGGCGTTCTCTTTTCCCACATTTGACAGCCAGAGTATGGGGAGACTTCCCAGCTCATACTTCGATTTTATCTTTGCGGGATACTGTCTTGTTATGCAGAAGGCTTTCATTCCCTGCTTGATTCCGTCCTGCAGGAGCGTGTATGCCCTGTTTGTTCTCTCTTCCTCTATCAGATATGTGAAGGATTTCTGGAGTTCCACCTTCTCATCCTGCTTATCCTTATTGGATATTACGGGGGTGTCGCAAACAGGACAGACCCTGTCCTCCGGTGATAGTTTCGCCCCGCAAACCCTGCAAACGCCGGGCCCCTGCTTGCCAGTCTCGCTCTTTACATACGAGACAACGGCGGAGCCAAGCTTATTCCCAAAACCGTTTATTTTTGAGATATCTTCTGGTGTTATCCCCTTTAGTTTTTCCACGCTGGTGTATCCTGCTTTGTATAGAAGCTCTGCCTTTGCCGGGCTTATCTGGGGAATCCTTGAGAGGAAATCAATCAATTCCTTCTCGGTGTCTCCGGTTTCTTTTATTTCCGGTTCTGCCTGCTCTTCTTCTCCCACAAAAGGTGTTCCGCAGCGCGGGCACCCCTTCTCCTCGGCAGAGACAATGGCGCCGCATACGGGGCACTGCTGCTCGTTTTCGGACAGGTGCTCCTTTTCAAAGTAATTTCTTATTCTTCTGGCAAGTGCTCGCCCGATCCTATCGTTCCCGGCCAGTTCTTCATATGAAGCATTTTTGAGCTCTTCGAATCTCTGATAACCGGAATCAAAGAGCATTTCGGCCCTTTCTCTGTTTATGCCAGGGATATCCATCATACTCGCGATTGCTTCTTTCATGTGGAGAGAACTTACACCAATCACAACGGGATTCCCTTCGATATCCCACTCGATTATGTACTCGCCATCCACCTCTTCTTTGAACTCCATCTGGCGCGCTCTTGTCTCCTTCTTGATGTGGGGAATCCATCTTTTTATCAGTTCTTCCACCTCTTCCGGAGCGTTAATCTCCACTCTAACATACTCTTCCACATCAAGTTTCATCTCTTTTCTCATCTGCTGGATTCTGCGGATTATCTCCCTCGAAAGACCTTCCGCTCTTATCTCGTCGGTCACCTCGAAATCTATGTAAAGAGTGCCGCCGCTAAATTCCGAAGCAACGACATCGTTGGGAAGGCGCATGGAGAACGACACCATATTCGGCTCAACATCAAGTGTCTGTCCCTCTATTCCTATCTTATAACTCCCTTTTTCGATGGCTTCTTTCACCTTCCTCGCATCTCTTGTTCTGAGAATCGCCGCAATCTTGCTCGACCATGCACGATAAACCCTTCCTATGGCGTCCGGATTCGGAACTACGCTGAGTTCCATTTCCTCCCATTCCATGCCCGGTTTGACTGTTTCCAGTTTCTTGGTATTGCTCTGCTGGAGAAGCGGCCCTTTGAATGTCTCCACCGCCTTCAAAATCTCCTCGTTTTTTGACCTTACAACAACTCTCTTCAGCGGCTTCCTCAGTTTAACACCCTTTTCCTGCCTTTCCTTCGAAATAACCTCCACGATTTCTCTAACGATATTCATACCCTCTTCCAGTTCGGAGGAAATCCATGTAGCATCCCCCCTGGGCCAATCTGCCATGTGAACGCTGAGAAACTTGCCGGATAGATTCTGATATATTTCCTCGGATATGTACGGGATTATTGGGGCGGAGAGGCGTATAACCGTCAGGAGCGCATCATAGACAACCATGTAGGCCGCTATCTTGTCCTTATCGTCTCCTTCCTTCCACATTCGATCCCGAATTAGCTTGATATACCATCTGGAGAGGTCCTCGTTTATGAAGTCACCTATGGCTCTGACCGCTTTGTGCAGCTCGTAAACCTCAAAGTAATGAGTTACTATCTTTTTGAGATTTTCTGTTCTGGAGCGCATCCATCTGTCCTCGGGTTTTAGAGAATCTTCAAGGTCATCGAAGGAATAGCGGTCGGGATTGAAGCTGTCCAGAGCCATGTACATGCTGGAGAACTTATAGACATTCCACAGAATATCGATGGTCTTTCTGGCAGCCCTCACTCCCTCGTCCTGAAATGAAAGGTCGTCCCAGGGGGCTCCCGCATATAGCAGATACCAGCGCAAGCTGTCGACACCGTATTTCTCGGTAACCTTCAGCGGTTTAACCGTATTTCCCCTGCTTTTAGACATGGGAAGTCCTTTTGAATCCAGAACCCAGCCGTGCATCAGGACGGAATCGTAGGGTGCTCTGTCAAAAGATATTACTCCTGCGGCAAGTTGAGAGTAGAACCATCCTCTTGTCTGATCATGTGCCTCGCAGATCCAGCGGGTCGGCCACCATCTGTCGAACTCCTCCGTACTTCCGGGATAACCCAGCTGGGCCCATGCGGAAACGCCGGAATCAAACCAGACATCCAGCACATCAGGAACCCTTTTCATCTCACCTCCGCACTTCTCGCATTTGAAGATTATTCTATCAATCCCAGGGCGGTGCAGGTCCATATCGTCCGAGTAGTTCTCTCCGTTCTTTAGGTCTTTTCTGGTGGAAACAACTCTTTTACTTCCGCACTTATCACACACCCACACAGGCATAGGGATGCCCCAGTATCTCTGGCGGGATATGCACCACTCTCTTGCGTTTAGAACCCAGTCATACTCCCTGGAGGAACCCGCCCATTCTGGATGCCACTGCACCCGTTCCACTTCGTCCAGCATCTTCTTCTTGATCTTCGGCACATTGATGAACCACTGGTCGGTCTTGCGATAGATGATGGGAGTTTTACACCGCCAGCAGTGCCCGTATCGGTGGCTTATTTTCCCGGAAGCAAGAAGGACTCCGGTATTTTCAAGGTCTTCGAGAATAACCGCGTTTGCCTTTTTCACATTCATTCCAGCATATTTCTGACCCACCTCATCGGTGTATCTTCCGTCGGTTGTTACGGGACAGAACGCTTCCAGTCCGTATTTTGCGCCCATCTCAAAATCTTCCGGGCCGTGACCCGGTGCGATGTGAACGCAGCCCGTGTTCTCTGCGGCAACCGTATCCGAAAGTATAACCTTGTGGGTCCACTTCCCTTCCACCTCTTTCTGATGGGGGACGATATGTTCGAGAGGATGAATATATGCCATCTCGGCCAGAAACTCTCCCTGTATCTCGTCGATAATCTTGAACGATTTGTAGTGGCCCGCCTTGAGAACATCCTTGAATGTCTCCTTAAGCAGGTAGAGAACATCCTTTTCTCCGCCGTCTTTTGTTGCCCTCACCTTAACATATATGAGATTCGGATGAACCGCCACGGCCATATTCCCGGGGATTGTCCACGGGGTGGTGGTCCATATCACGATGTATTCATCTTCCGTTCCTCTGACCCTGAATCTTATATAAACGGACGGGTCCTCTTCATCCCAATACTCCAGTTCGGCCTCCGCCAGAGCTGTCTCGCACCTCGGGCACCACTGAAGAACTCTCTTGGAGCGAGTCAGGAGCCCTCCGTCATTTGCCTTCTTTACGGTCCACCATGCAGCCTCTATGAATTTCTCATCTATGGTGAGATAGGGGTTATTCCAGTCCATCCAGACCCCGAGAGATGCGAACTCCTCGCTCATGTTTTTCTGCAGTTCAAGAGCGTATGACCTGCACTCTTTCACGAATTTATCAATGCCAATCTCCTCAATCTCCCTCTTTGTCTTTACATGTAGTTTCTTTTCAACCTGAACCTCTATCGGAAGACCGTGCATATCGAAGCCGGGCTGGTCCCGGACATTGTAGTTCTTCATGCGCAGATAGCGGATAACCGTGTCCTTAATCACCTTGTTCAGGGCGGTGCCCATGTGTATATGTCCTGTAGTGTATGGGGGGCCGTCAACAAAGAAGTAGTCTTCCCCTCCCTTTCTGAACTCCACGGTCTTTTCATACGCATTCTTTTCCCTCCAGAATGCGCTTATCTCCGTTTCTACCGACGATGGGTTATATCTGCCTTCGACCTGTCTTATCATTTTAACCGTCAGGGGATTAGAAATCTGGTATAAAAAGGTACCCTGCCCTAGCGGCGCCTCCTTTTTATAACGGCCATGAGAGATATTGAAGCCATAACTGATATGACAAAGGGAGATATGTCGAACCCGGGCGTGGAATGCTCGCCGTAAACTCTGACTTTCTCCGGAGATTCCTGCAGCGAAATGGAGTCGTAACTGTCGCTGAACTGAGGCTGTGTTGCTCCGCTAAGGTGGGCGTTGAAGGTGTAGTAGTAGTCCTTCAGGTGGGTTCCGTTCCCGTCACTCTCCCACTCGGAGAATCTGAAGCAGTCCCTGACAAGGTATTCCTTGTTCACAACATCAACGGCAACGGTGCCGGAGTTCCCGGCGTTCAGAGGCATGTAGAAGAGGAGCCAGCCGTGGCCGCCCCAGTGCCCAGCCATTGAGTCGTACAATGCGCCGAACTTAAGCCATGCCGGAATCCCCGCGGCCCTCGCAAGAGATGCAAATAGAATGGACTGGTCGTCACAGTCCCCGTACCTGTTTTTCAGGGTTTCCACGCAGTCCTGCGGCTCTCCGCTGCTGCCCGTTTTATATGTAAGGTTATCCAACATCCAGTCGTAGATGGCCTTTGTGGCATCGTAAACATTCGGGTTCGGGTCGTTACCCACAATCTGCTTTGAAAGGGCCTTTATCTGGGGGTCGGAGGGCCTTATCTTCCACTCGTCTCCGAGGTATTTGTTCTTGAGATCCTGGGGGATGTCGCTTACCCTTCCGCTGTCCTTGGATGTTACATCCCAGACCATTGTCTTGGAATATACCTTATAAATCACCGTTATGGTTGTTGTGCCGGAGAGAGGGCCGCCCTGCCATGTAAGCCACGGCGTTCCGTATCTCGTTTCCGTGGAGGTGGGCTGCGGATTGTAGTTAATGCTCTTAATCTCCTGCACATAGTTGCCCGCTGTGTCGCTTATGCTTTCCGGCTCGGGGAAATCAATAATCCAGTCGTTGAGGCTGCCGGATATGGTTATTGTCCTCTCCAGCGTAAAATCAGCGGAGACAGGATATTCCCGAATGCTCGGATTCTCCAGAAGGTTCTCCATCTGCTGCCTGACCGAAGGGGTCAGAATGGCCAGAAGGATTACTATCAGCAGGAACACGGCAATAACCGCTTTCATTGCCCGTCGGTCTCTCTCGTCCATGGGGGAATAATGGTGGGATAGTAGATATAAGTTTCTGTCGCTCGCAACCCATAAATATTCCCGCCCTGATCATCCCCCATGGCTTCAATCCGTTCCTTCATTGCCGTGGAGGTCCCGTTCTTTCCGTCTGTAAGAGATGCCATTCGAGAGATAAAGAGCACTGGCCTTCGGGCCAAGTTCGTTGAGCCGCACAACCTTCATCTTACGGTTAAGTTTCTCGGATATATTGAAGAATCCGATATTTTCGCAATTCAGGAGGCCATGCGCTGCGCCTCTTCCGGTATGGGGCCCTTTGAAATGGAACTTTCGGGCATGGGCTTTTTTCCCGGCGGGAACAGAATCAATGTTATCTGGCTCGGCCTTGAAAACACGGATCCGTTGATGGATTTCTCCGAAAGGCTTGCGGAGGAATTTCGGAAGGCAGGTATAAGGCCGGAGGGCATGGACAACCGGCGGTTCCGCCCACACATTACCATTGCAAGGGTGAAGAACCCCGGGGATAAAGAGAGACTTCTGGATGTGATTTCCGGTCATAAAGAGACCGTATTCGGCCGCATACCCGTTGATAAGATACTTTTGAAAAAGAGTGTTTTAGAGCGAGACGGGCCTGTTTATACCACGCTTGGCTCCGTTGAATTCTGATTCTTCGGAGCGTCGTCCATCTTTCTGAAGAAGAGGTGGTATGTAAGGGTGGCAAGACCATAGAAGGCCGCACATATGTAGAACGGCAGGTCCAGAGATATGCCTATTATGTAGCCCCCGATAAAGGAACCCACGGCATGGGTGCCTATCCAGCTCACCGTTATTACGCTGGTGGTAAGTGCGCGGTTTCCCGGAGATACCCTGCTCATGGTGAACGCGTTGGAGACAGGACCTGACATGTTCATTAGTATGGTTCTGACCACATAGAGGGCAAGGAAGAGTTCAAACGCAAGGGAAGGAAATATGACCACAATCGGCATCATAACCAGCGAAATTGTTGCAAGCCCTTCGGCACTGACTATCAAGCGTACGCTGCCGATTCTGTCCGCAATCCTCGGAAGGATGAGAATGGCGGCGGCCATGGTTATCTGCGTGAATGCGAATACTATGCCTATCTGTGTAGGGACCATGTCGAATCTGAGTTTGAACTGCAGCTGGAAGAAGGGGATGAGTATCCCCGCTCCCATTCCTATCATCATGGCTGGCACCGCAAACTTGAGTATGTTCTTTGCATCCCTTGAACGCCTGAACCGTGCGGTTATGCTGGCCTTTTGTCCCGCTTCCTTCTTCTGGCCCTTTGTTCCCTTTTCTCCCTTTACAAAGACGGATGTTGCGAACTGAAGCGTAAAGAAGACGACACCGATTCCTATTGCCAGCCTGTACCCGAACATGCCGTCGGCGGTTATGTTCTTTGCAAGATCTGGAATTGCTCCTGCCACAAGGATGGCAGTGGAAAAACCGATCATGGAAACAAAACTCTGCAGGCTAAAGAAGTATTTTCGTTTCTTTTCGTCCGTCCTGCCGGCAAGTATGGCCTGATACGCAGGAGAGAAGAGGGCGCTGGCCACTCCGGTCATTACGGCGGCACCCATGTATATTGTCTTATCCGGAACCATAAGGTATATGGAATTTGCAAGGACCGCAAGGGCCGCACCTGACATAACCGGAACCTTCGTGCCCAGCCTCCGGGAGAGAAAGCCGGCAGGGAGCAGCATAACCGCCATACTGGCTTCATTGATGAGCATTATCGTTCCGAAAAAGACGGGAGAGAATCCGAGAGCGTCAAAGTAGAGGATAAGAATAAACGATATGAACGCCCCCCCGAGGCCGCCTAAAAGACCCATGAGGATGAGAAGCTTCGCCTGTCCCCCGAAACCGCCGTAATCCGAGAGAAAATTCCACAGAGCAAAGCGGCGGCTGCTCATGTCGGGCATTCCTCGCTGTGAAGGGGACGATATGGCCAGATTAAGCGTCATGATACACCTGAATGGTTGCACCATGATGCAGGTGTATTAATATGTTTCGTTTTCATGTGTCATAGGAGGGCCGTGTTCTGCGGAAAACAGTTAATACCAAAGGGAAAGATTTTCAAGCCTCCACACTGTACCCCATACTCCCCCCTCCATAAATATAAATCCAGAACCCTTCCGCTCCTGCATAGATATTAACCGCCCGGTTCTGCGCATCGTTGAAGTTGTTGAAACCGAACTTATAGATG
>JAJSAE010000010.1 GCA_024281315.1 archaeon
AAAAGATGGGCCGTTGAAGGCGCGTTCTCTTCTGTTAAGAGAATATTCGGAGAAACTGTAACGGCACACGGCCAGATATCAGCAATTCAGGAGGTGAAAAGGACGTTTCTGATATACAATATGATGCTAAAACTGTGAAAAACAAGAGGTTTCACACGGTTAAAAAAACGATGGGGTAGAAATAGGGAAGGTGAATAAGCGCAGTCTCTAACTCAGAATGGAGTTATGCAACAGAGCACCGTGAAGTTAGGGTTAAATACAACCGCTATATTGGACCGGATAACCCGAATACAGGGCCCATACCATACTCCAAATATGGACGCGTGGCCTAGCAATCGGCGCACTTCCGCCATTTGGTGTTGCGCCTAAGCCTAGTCCACCTACGCAATTGGGCGCGTGGCCTAGTCATCCGATGCACCTGCAAAATCCGGGTTGCATCTCTGACTTCGGCCATTTAACCCGTGGACGCGTGGCCTAGTCAGGATATGGCAATAGCCTCCTAAGCTATCGGTCGGGGGTTCGAATCCCTCCGCGTCCGCTCAATCGAATAATCAAAAGGGTGATACGATGACAAAGAGAAAAGTAATAATAATGGGAGCAGCCGGAAGAGATTTTCATAATTTCAATACCTTCTTCCGCGACAACGAGAAGTACGAGGTGGTGGCATTCACCGCCACGCAGATACCGGATATTGACGGCAGGAAGTACCCCGCTGTCCTTGCGGGGAAACTCTATCCCGACGGAATACAAATCCAGAAGGAAGAGGACCTGCCGGAACTCATCAAGAAGTACGATGTTGACGATGTGGTCTTCGCATACAGCGATGTGGCCCATCTCGATATCATGCATAAGGCATCCATTGCACTGGCCAACGGGGCCGATTTCGTCCTGATGGGGAACAAGGAGACCATGCTGAAATCGAGCAAGCCGGTCATAGCGGTCTGTGCCATACGAACCGGTTGTGGAAAGAGCCAGACCACAAGGGCGGTCATAAACATCCTGAAGAACAAGGCGAAGAAGGTCGTGGCCATAAGGCACCCCATGCCCTACGGAGACCTTGCAAAGCAGGCGGTCCAGAGATTCGCCGATTATTCGGACCTCGACAAGCACGACTGCACCATTGAGGAGAGGGAGGAGTACGAGCCGCACATAGATAAGGGCATAGTGGTCTATGCGGGCGTGGACTACGAGGCCATTCTGAGGCAGGCGGAGCAGGAAGCGGATGTCATCCTCTGGGACGGCGGAAACAACGATACATCGTTCTACAAGCCAGACCTTTATATGGTAGTTGTGGACCCCCTGAGGGCCGGACACGAGATGCTCTACCATCCCGGCGAGGTGAACTTCAGGATGGCGGATGTCATTGTCATAAACAAGATGGACAGCGCCACAGACGAGGAACTGAAAGTAATAAAGGAGAATATCGCAAAGGTGAACCCCACTGCAAAGATAATCGAGGCGAACTCCCCGCCAGTAGTTGAGAATCCCGATGCAATAAAGGGGAAGAGGGTGCTCGTTATCGAGGACGGGCCCACCGTCACCCACGGCGGCATGAAGTACGGCGCAGGCTATGCTGCGGCAAAAGCGGCAGGAGCAGCGGAAATCATTGACCCGAGGCCCTTCGCGGTGGGCAGCATCGTTGACACCTTTAAGAAGTACGGCCACCTTGAAGAGGTCCTTCCGGCCATGGGATACGGAGAGCATCAGGTGAAGGAGCTGGAAGAAACGATCAACAACAGCGACTGCGACATCGTGGTTTCCGGCACGCCCATAGACATAACCAGAGTGGTGAATGTGAACAAGCCGATTGTCAGGGTCAGATACGACCTTCAGGTGATAGGCGATACCACGCTGGAAGATGTGCTGAAGGACTTCTGAATGTAAAACACAAAACCCATTTCATTCCTTTTTTCACCAAAAGGCTCATAAAATCCCCTTCATTGTGGTAGATGTGGAGAAACAGAAACTCGCCTATCTCTATGCTGCCGTGTCGGTCCTTTTATGGTCCAGCGTGGCGACTGTGTTCAAACTGGCACTGAACGGCCTGCCGGTCATAACGGTTCTGTTCTACTCCTCTGTCGTTTCCACCTTGGTCCTGTTAATAGTCCTTGTTATACAGGGAAAAGCGTATCTTCTGAGAGAACAGGGAAGAAAAGACATAATGTACTCTGCCGGCGTTGGGCTCCTTAATCCGTTCATCTACTACCTTATCCTGTTTCAGGCATACAGCCTCCTTCTGGCACAGGTCGCCCAGCCCCTCAACTACACATGGGCCATCGTACTCTCACTCATGTCGGCTCTGTTTTTCAGGCAGCGCATAGTGGCAAGGGATATGGTGGCCCTTGTTTTCGGCCTTGCGGGCGTTCTTATAATCTCCACCGGCGGCGACCTGAGCGGCTTCGGGGCCAGCAACCCATTCGGCGTTGCGCTGGCCCTCTCAAGCTCATTGATATGGGCGTTCATGTGGATTCTAAACATGCGGGATAAAAGGGATGCCGTGCTCAAATTGTTCATGGGCTTTTTCTTCGGCACTCTTTACATATCCGCCCTGCTACTTCTCACTGCCCCCGCTTCTGCTCTCCTCATCAGTAGCATCCAGCTATTCTATGTGGCGTACATAGGCCTCTTTGAGATGGGGTTAACCTTTGTGCTGTGGCTCATGGCCCTTGAATTGTCGGGAAAAAGCTCCTCTGTTGCCATGCTGATATACTTCAGCCCGTTCCTCTCCCTTGTATTCATACACTTCATTCTCGGAGAGAACATAATGCTGTCGTCCGTGCTGGGCCTCTTCCTCATAGTTGCGGGAGTGCTCCTCGAGAAATGGAGTAAAAGAGAGGTTGGCGGTAGTTCAGGAGAAGCGAGCGATTAAGTCCTCAACCGACAGTGTTTCCTGTTTTCCGGTGCTCATGTCTCTGAGCGTTATTTTCCCATCCTTCCACTCGTCCTCTCCCATTATGACAACATGCGGATACCTCATTGCCGAAGCGTACTTCATCCCCTTGCTGAGGCTTTTGTCGGCCAGAGGGAAATCCACTGCGATGCCGGAGTTCCTCAGGTCTGCGGCTAGCTTCACCATTTCATTGCTGGGAACATTTCCCGCCCGAAGCAGGTATATGACCCGGCTGGGAATCTCAGGACGCTTCCCCGCCTTTTCCAGAGCAAGTAAAACCCTGTCGAAGCCGATTGCAAAGCCCGTGGATGGAAGGTCGCCGCCGCCAAGGAGTTTGGCAAGGGAATAGGCCCCCCCGCCGCAGATCTGCTTCTCCGCCCCAAGAATAGGGGCCTCTATTTCAAAGACCATGCCTGTGTAGTAGTCCAGCCCCCTGACCACGCTCATGTCAATGGTGCAGTATTTTTCATAGCCATAGAGGGAAAGGTGCTCCATGACCTTCCGGAGATGGGCCGCTTCATCCCCCAGACTGTCGAGAACGGAAGCATCGCCCTTTAGTCGTATCAGATTCAGAAGACGCCCTGCAACATCGTCGGATACCATGGAAGAGAGGGAATCGTATTCCTCCCTGTCAAGGGCCTGAAGCACGGATGTCTGCACCCCTTTTTCCAGCCCGGAAATGAGGCCTCTCAATACGCCGATATGCCCTATTTTAACCCTGAAATCCTCCAGCCCGAGGTCCCTTATGTTCTTTATTGCCAGCGCGATTATCTCCGCATCTGCAGCAGGCGTGCCCGCACTGATGACCTCCACGCCGAACTGGAAGAACTCCCTGTACCTGCCGCTCTGGGGCCTGTCGTACCTGAAGCAGTTGCCAAGATAGAAGAGCTTTATCGGTTTGGGGGCACTGCGCATGCTGTTGACAACCATCCTCATGACCGGCGCGGTGAGTTCCGGCCGCAATGCAAGGTCCCTTCCACCCTTGTCTTTAAAGGCGTATATCTCGTCTATGATTCCGGGGCCGGACTTGAGCGTGAAGAGTTCGAGGCTCTCGAATGCTGGAGTGGAAACCTCGCCGTAGCCGAACAGCTCCGCATTTCTCCTCATTATGCCCTCGGCCCATCGCCTGTAAGCCATCTCATCCGGGGGGAAGTTGCGGGTGCCTCGCGGTGCCTGAATCATGTATGGAGGATTGTGGGGGAGTATAAATCATTTTTCGCTGCTATGAAGCGGAGGAGTGTCTTCTTTGTCGTATAAAGGATACCCCTCAATCGGCTCTATATCCCCTGGAGTCCTGTAAAAAAACACAATTGATGCAATTTCCGCCGGAATAACAAAGAGCCAGCCGATAGCGCTGCCAGAGGAAACGATGAATATCATGCCTGCAGATATATGAAGTGTTACTGAGAGAATGGCCAACCTCTTTTGCCCGTTCTGTTTCATAAACGCATAGAGAGTGAGATAAATAAAGGCCGTGAACAGCAGCAAGAGTCCGATAAGGAGATTTGAGTGAGAAAAATTGCTATTGAATGTGTATTCACTACGGACAATAATACCATCATATAAGTATCCTGCAGTGTTCTGATATCGATATGCTATCTCTACACATGTCACCACAAGCCACATATAGATTATTGAAGCAACAACGCCCACGACAGACATAGTGAGATATAATTTTCTTCTTATCAGCAAATAGTATCCATAAAAACCGACACCTATGAATGACAGGCCAACAGCAATGAGTGCGGTTGGAACAAAAAATATGAACAAACCCTCATACACATATATGGTGATTAAACCACCGGAGGATAAGAGTAATAAAAAGAAGAGTAGGATGATTGCCCCGATTATGGTGAATAGTGACCCAACTATTCCAAAAGCAGGCCATAACCTTTCCTTTTGACCGGACTCAAACACTGAAGGACCTCTGGTAAGGGCATTTTTTACAGATGGTCTCTCCTCCACCAAGTTCGGTTCCATTGTGAAATCAGGATAGATTATGGAGAATAAGATTGTCGGAGCAAGCGGAACTAATACTGAAAAGAGACCCATAATCATCGAGAGAGAGGACTGAGTTATAATTGCAAATAAAATCGGGCTGAATATACTCGAGACAATTGAAATTGCCCCCCAGACAATGCATACCTGTACTCTTGACCTTGCTCTTGAAAGACGCCCCCACTGAATATCATTGCGGATATGCTTTCCATTTCTAAACAACAAGAAACCAGCTGCGGCCTGTATGAAAGTTGTGGGGAGCAAAATAAATAAAATCCAGCCGGTTTCATACGACGGGCTGTCTGCTAATGCAATCCATGTGAATATAAAAAAGCCGGGGATTGAGTTTAAAAGCATTATGAGGCCGAGAATACCACCAATTCTGGACTTACGCATTAATTTCAATGTATGAGCGCTTTCGAATGGAATAGGTTGCTTTCTTTCAGCAGAATTTTTGCCCTGCCCCGTAGCCCAGTATATCCCATATACTAGAAAACCTCCTACAGCGATGGCCATGATAGAAATCCACCACGGATATGGCTCTGATCCGAATGAGGCGGGGGTTGATACATGCACCCATGAAGAGCGCGGGCTTTCTGCATAAGGAGTCAGCAGACTAACAGAATAGTAATACCCACTGGATTCCTCCACTGTATAATCTGTGTATGTGATATTGTTTATTGTAGCTATACATATCCAGTTTTCTGATGAGCCCAGATAAAGAGAACTTCGCCTGTAAACTTTGTATCCCACAATATCCGAACTATTAAAATAGGAAGGGGGGCTCCAACTGAGGACAACACCTCCACCCTCAAAGCCTATGCTTACATTGATAGGAGCGGGTGGAACATCTGAGGAAGCCCTCACAACACTTTCTCCGAACTCTTTACCAGACGAAATATTATATGGCGAACCGGGTTCTACATGCATAACATCAACGAAACAGGCAACGCTGGGAAGAAAAAGCACGAGAAATAATGCAATAGCCAGAAACCTTCTATCTCGCAGTACAGTATAAGCCATTTATATCGCCTCTGATAAGATATGCTCCCAGAGCATTTAAACCTTTTGTCGGAAAAAAGAACATTTTTCTACTTCTTTATCACAATGGTCAGTATATCCCCATCCTTCATCACATGGTCGAGGCCGACAGTCTGGCCGGGGAACTTCGCGCTCTTGCCCATGAAAAATCATTTTTAGAGAATGTTAGCTCTGCAATCAACTATGAATAGCAAGTTATATATACCAGATGTTAGTATACCCAAGAAGGAGATGGAAGAATGTACATCAGAAAGGGAGTTTCATGGCTGCTGGTAGTTATGATGGTGATGAGCAGTGTACCATTGGTGCAGATGGCCATTTCGCCGGTGGGTGCAAATAATCTGTCAGAGAAGACAGACATCCAACCTCTAACAAGAGATACAAAATCCGATACCACACAATTAACGAAAAATACGCAGGGCGGAGTCATAAATGCAGATAAAGAGTTTAGAGAGCCGGAACGAGCCCCAGAGAGAAATATCTGGCTGAATAAGATTGACCCTTCGCTTAGAGACGGCGCCAATGCCGGCAGTAAGGAGATGATTAAGGTAACGGTCCTTACGAAGAATATGGGTGTTGTGAACTCGATTCTCAGCAAATACATGTCGCAAGACATAGAAGGGAAGAAAGTCAGCCCTTCCCTGAGGACGGATACGAACTCGAATGTCCCTGTTATGAGGACGGTAACGGTTCCCTATTCGGCATTGAGAGGGATTGCATCTCTTCCAGGTGTTATGGGCATCTATAAATTCACCTCACCTGTTCCTGCAGACATAGACAACATGGTCGAATCGGAAGCCCACCAGCGTATTGAAGAGATGAAGGCGGAGGGGGGCGTCCAGCCCATACCCATGGATTACACAACTCCTGTGGAGCATCATGCCGATGACGCATGGAGCATGGGATACTCTGGAAGCGGTGTAAATGTGGCTGTCGTTGACACCGGTGTGGATTTTGCAAATCCTGACCTTGTGGGACAGTGGGCTGTGGATAATAACACCAATTCAGCGTATTATGGCTGGCCGATTATGTGGGATCCTGTTTCTATGGACCTTCTGGATAGATATTTTACGGCGGATAATGACTGGGAGAGGTATCCATACCCGATATTTGCATCCTATGGTGAATCTTCATGGTACTCCGATACCACATATGTTGCCCAGAAAAATACAACGAACTATGTAAACTACACTTATGGAAACAATGGATATTGGACCAAGAGATATGATCCTCTTGGATATGGCAATGGTAATTCTGACTTTATTTCCAGAAATTACTATGTGGGAAATATAACCAGTGCTAGCGGTAATTTCCATCTCGGCATAGCCAAAGATGACCATCTCACGGAGTATGTTGGCGAGAGAGTCGGTATGCTTGTTGTCGATTCTACAACTCCTGGTGTTTATGATACTGTGTATGTGGACCTCAATAACAACCTTGATTTCACCGACGATAAGCCGGTGACCAAGGATAGTCCTCTCAGTTATGAAGACCTTAATGGTGATGGAGAGCCGGATATTTCAGGTGGCCTCCTTTACTTTATATCAAACACTCTGGGTAACGAGAGCCGTGAATTGATAATGTCTGAAACAGACACTATAAGAAATCAGGCAACTCTCAGTCATGGTGGCATAGTCACAGATGTATCTGGGGGAATGCTTATTCAACCTTCAGATGACATATATCTCAACCAGAACGGAAGTAGTTATTATATGCCTTCAAACACAGAAAAGGTTTATCAGAACCTAGTTCCTGACGGAACGGGGGTTCATGCCTATTCCACATTCTTCCTTGACGATACAGGCATGGACATTATGGGGTACAAATCAGTTAATTTTACATACCTTAACTCAAATGGCTTTGGTACAAGCAGTAACAGGCTTGAGCTTCAGTATATCAATTCATCAGGTTATATTTTTGACATGTTCGAATCAGACACACCCGGCATGCTTAATTACACATTTGACGGAACCACGGGTGCTATAACAATCCTCTTCGATATGGAAAACGGTTCCAAAATAGATGCTTATTACTGGCTAAATTCCTATATGATTGATTACAGTAGCGGCTTGATTTCTTTCATTAGCGATGTGCCGGTCGGGATAAATGTAACCGCAGACTACGACTATGGCCTCCCCTTACCATATTCCGACACATACACAGAAAGAATGGGATATGATAACTTCATCCCCGCCTCAGGAGATTTGGTGGCATTCTTCGGTGATTTTGATTATGGCGAGAATCACGGGACTCTCTGTGCTTCCTCTGTTGTTGGAACATGGACCTCTATGACCTATGGAACCGCCCCCGCAGCAAAGATAATTGGCATCGGTGATTTTTATAATGCGGCAAGCTATGATGCATGGTACTTTGCAGTTGAGGGATATGATGGAGTTCCCAGTACTGGAGACGAGGCCCAGATTGTTAGCAACAGCTTCGCCTCACCTGATGTGAATGAGGATGGATGGGACTATGCCTCTCGCCTAGCATACAATATCACGGCACATTATGCCCCCAATGCGACATTTGTGGTGGCAGCGGGAAATGACGGCTGGGGCTATGGAACAGTAACATCTCCCGGCTCTGCTCCCGGTGTGATAACCGCAGGAGCTGGGACAAATATGGCTTACAGATGGCTTTTCGGATATGACGGT
The DNA here is from genome assembly GCA_024281315.1 of archaeon. Taxonomy (GTDB): domain Archaea; phylum Thermoplasmatota; class Thermoplasmata; order JAJSAE01; family JAJSAE01; genus JAJSAE01. The sequence goes on from JAJSAE010000010.1 coordinate 8,584, forward strand.
GGAGAATCAGGAGACTGGATGAATTACTACTCTCCAGACACTTCATGGTACGGCGATGTTGCCGACTTCTCCGGCAGAGGACCGTCTACTCTGGGTACACCGGATCCAGATGTTCTGGCCGTTGGGGAATTTGCGATTGGCTCTCTCCCCCTCAACGATTGGGCCGTTACAGCTGGATATTACGGCATGCCTGTTGATGGTTTGGACGCATGGGATTTATGGGCCGGAACAAGCCTTGCCACACCTGTTACGGCAGGTGTTCTTGCTCTTATTTACCAGTCTTACTATGACAATCACAACAATACATGGCCTTCGGGAGATGCGGCAAAAAAAATTCTTACTTCCAGTTGCGATGATCACGGTTACGACCCGTTGCAGCAGGGTGCCGGATGGGTGAATGCCTCTCTTGGCGTTCAGATGGCGGCGGAGATGAACGGTGTAACTTCCGATACCATGTACTGGACACCGGGGGATTATCACGGCCAGAAAATGGATGCCTCCGTTCATCTCCTTGACGCGGGTGCATCCGACTCGACAGAGATTACATTTACCAATCACGACCAAGGTGCTCCGGCAACCGTTGATATCTCAGATGCTTTATATAACAAAACCGGCGAATATACCTTTAACATAACCACAAATACCTCCGATATCAGGATAATCAAACCGGATGGGGTTTATCTGGCGGATGGGACGCAGGTCCTTTCAGAAGGCATGAGTACGGAATGGAATAACGCCGATTTCATGAAGGTAACTGCTTATACTACTCAAACCGATGTCGCATATCCGTATATGGAACTTTATGATTGGATGGATAGGGAGCATTATGGAGGAAATGAAACCGCATTCGACTCAACCATAACAGCTGTTGACAATGAAACTGTTATTACGGGACAATATGGTGAAACATACGCCTATATCTCACATCTCCCGGTGGTTCCGGGCATTGAAGTCATGTTCTTTTCTAATGGTACAAAAATGACAAACAATACGGATTATACCTTTGATGCTAGTACAGGCAAAATAACATTTATTGACTCTTCATCGGGGGACCCGCGCCCTCTCTGGGAAGGAGAGGTCATAAGTGCAACCTACAGCTATTACATCGTTGTTTCATCCGGCGACACCTATACACTTTCAAACGCTCCTATTACGAGTTATACCGTCTGGTTTACCAATGAAAACGGGACTATTGTTCAATGGCCTACGGGAGACTCGAATTATACCCTGGACACAACCAATGGCATTATCACCCTGAATACGAACCTGAAACCGGGAGAAATCGTAAAGGTAGAGTACTACTGGGAGCATGCGGGCATTTATGACGGAAAGACAGAAAGGATAAGGATGAATGTGAACATGAGGCAGGCCAATATTGTTACTGCTGGCATCTATCGCCCTGCTTCACGGATAGATGACGGACTCATATGGTCCATGAAGGATGTCAATGTTCTGTATCTTGGTGCCTCGCCGGTTAATATCTCATTCAAGGTGACCGTTGAGTTCTACCAGAAGGCCGACTGGTCATGGCTTACCACCAATGTAACCACTCTGAACATACCTGCTGGTGGTACGGCAAAGATTACCGCCAGCATAACAGTGCCAGCCGATGCTGCCATAGGTGCTTATGAGGGCTCCATCGTCTACGATCTAGCTGGCCATGTGAGCATAATTCCCGTGCTGGTGAATGTTCCGGCTACAGCTTTCCCTGTCCACTTCGGCGGAAATGTGCCGACCACAAGCCTTTATGAAAACGGTGCGGGAATGGGTGGTTATAACGGCGGTGCTTCCGGTGACTGGCGCTTCTATTTCGTCGATGTGGATAACTTCACGGTTGAGACCGGACGAAAGGTATTTATGATGGACTACTGGGATGGAATGTATGATGACATGGAGATGTACCTTTTCAGTGCAGAGATGGACCCTTACGGGTTCACTGGAGGGCAGTATGGAAATTTCAGTATGGTTCAGGTTGCGGGTACTGCTGATGTCGTGGGCGTTACTGACACGGTTGTGCCTTTTTCAGAGATTCTCCCAATAGGCATGATGACTTCAGGACCATTTGAGATAGCTGTCAGGGGGGTAACGATAACTGGAACAAATATAACAAATAACTTCCACGGAGAACTGGGCTATATGGACACATCTCCCGTGAATATTAGTATTTACACAAACGAATTGCTTGCTAACGAAACGGAAGGCCATCCCTATCCAGTAACTGTGGATTCAAATATAGATTTAACGGATGGACTCACTTTAGAGACTCTTCGCTCTGTAACACGCGAATGGAATGGCCAGCCAGTTGACCCGTATCCATATTCTGGTGGCCCATTCGAGGCGTATCTTGCTAATGCCCCAAACGAGGTAGTTGTGGATATTGCCGAACACACCGTAAGTGCAACTTTCAGCATGTATTTCTATAACGGTGCAAATGATGTAGACATGGGTATATTCTACGATGCAAATGGCGACGGCATAGCAACAGCAGGTGAACTGGCCGTCAGCATATACATAACTGCCACATTAGCCAATCCGGAGGTTGCAACTATTAAAGACCCCTCTGCCGGAGTATATATAATAAAGGCAGCGGGCTATGATGTGTCAGATGGAAGTCTATTTGACCTTACGGTAACCACCAAAGAAATTGCCGAAACAAACTTTTTTGCTGTGAATCTGCCGAATACCACAATTCCTGCCTATGCAACGACCCAATTTGGAATAGGATGGGACTTCAGAGATGCCCCCCCAAGTTCAGAGGTCAATACGCTATGCTATATTTCTCCCGGATGTGCGCCGTATGCCCTGCTTCAACCCATAAATATTACTTTTGTCTATGATAACACCCCTCCGATGGTACTTGCAACGACCCCGGAAAACAACTCTTATGATGTATCATTTGGGCAGAGTATTGTGATAGACTTCTCCGAACCGATTAATATATCTACTCTGGAGTATTCCTGTACTCCGAATCCCGGAGGATGGATTGAGACCTGGTCGAATGGCAATAAAACAGTTTCTCTCTCGCATGCAGACTTTGGAGAAGGTACATACACACTTCTCATCAACAGAGCCGAAGATAGAGCCGCCAATAATCTTGAAAAGGTGTATTATCTTACATTCTGCACAAACGACACCACTGCCCCTGTCCATTCAAACGAATATCCTGCATCCGGTGGTTCGACATCCGATACAACACCCACGATTTCGGTTATGGTCACCGATAATTGTGGGGTGAATGGGAGTAGTATCAGACTATATGTTCAGGGTTATTCCGTGTTCTACACACTTTCCGATGTCACCAACGGATATAATGTCTCATATACACAGGAGACTGCATTTAGCATTGGAGATCTGATAGCATGTAGAATTGTGGCCAGAGATTTCTCGGGAAACCTGCTGGATTACAACTGGACCTTCAGCATAGTTTCCCCTGACACCAGTTATTTCAATATCCCCGTACATCTCGGCTGGAACCTTATATCTTATCCGCTCATTACAAGCGGTGATATAGAGATTATTCTGAATGACGATGTGGTTTGGGACAACGCACAGTGGTACAATCCAACGGATACTGGCGATCACTGGAAGACGTATGTAGTCGGTAGGGCTCTGAATGATCTGAGCAATATCGATAATACAATGGCAATCTGGCTGCATGTGACGGCCATTGGAGATGGCAACCTGACTGTGAGCGGAAACGCTCCCTCAAGCACAGTAATAACGCTATCTGCCGGCTGGAACCTTGTTAGTTATCCCTCGTCGGTGTCCTCTGTAATGAGTGCAGCTGGCCTGCCCCCGCAGGTAATAAAAATCGCACACTCTGATTCCGCCGCAACATATCTTGTGTCAGAGGTGGTTGATCGGTCTGCAAACAGTTTTTCACCGGGTAACGGATACTGGCTCTACTCTACTGCAGATACCACATGGACCGTTAATTACTGATCCAAAACCCTTTCCATCATTTTTCTACTTCTTTATCACAATGGTCAGTATGTCCCCGTCCTGCATCACATGGTCGAGGCCGACCGTCTGGCCCGGAAACTTCGCGCTCTTGCCCCAGACCTGTGCGTACCTGAACTTTCTCCTGAAATCTCTGTGCAGCGTATCGCATACCGTTCCTACGGTTGAACCTCCCTTGATAACCATAGGCTCCTCCATATCGGCCTCCTGCCCCTGCGGTTTCAAATAGATGCGTATGAAATTGAGTTCTTTGAATATGGTTTCTTTCAGGTTGTCAAGGCCCATGTCGGTTTCGGCTGAGATCGGGACAATGTGCCAGCCTTCCAACCTTTTTGTCATCTCGTTCAGATACCGCTCGTTCACCAGATCTATCTTATTTAGGACCGCAATGGCAGGAATGTATATTCTGTTCCCTGCGAGATAATCCACAAATTGGTCCTGGTCTATGTCCTCCCTTATGACAACATTGGCGTTCACGATGCCGTACTCATGAAGCATAGCCTTTATCAGTTCATCGTCAATTTTCGTGAGTTCCACGGTCTTATTCACGGTTATTCCGCCCCTACTCGTCTTGGTGAGAACAATATCGGGGGGGCGTTGATTCAGCCGTATGGCAGCCTCTGCAAGTTCATTAACAAGGACCTCTATATGCGTTTCAAAAGCATCGAGGATGAGAAGAACAAGGTCGCAGGTTCTGGCAACCGATATGACCTCCCTCCCTCTCCCTTTCCCGTGTGAGGCCCCTTTTATGAGTCCGGGCATGTCGAGAATCTGAATCTTCGCATCCCTGTATTCCATTAGGCCGGGAACAACATCAAGGGTTGTAAAATGATAGGCCCCCACCTCGCTGTGTGCGTCGGTGAATTTATTCAGAAGTGTGGACTTTCCGACGCTGGGAAAGCCGATAAGGCCAACGGTGGCATTGCCTGACTTCTTCACGCTGTAGCCGGAGCCGCCGCCGGAAGATGCCGCCCGCCTTTTTTCCGCCTCCATCTTAAGACGGGCTATCTTGGCCTTTAATTTGCCGAGATGAAACTCCGTAGCCTTGTTCTTCTGAGTGCGGAGTATCTCCTCTTCGATTGCCTGAATCTGCTCTTCGATGGTGGCCATGCGGATGGAAGATTGAGGAGGGGTTTAAAAAGGTATTGGAAAAGAGGGCGGAAATGACTAAGTTTGCGGTCTGATGATAAGTGTGATAATATTATACTTTGGACGAGCAGTAACAAGCAGGGGAGATGTATTTGAGGGATATCTACTCCGCGAAGACGCTGAGTTATTTTTTCACATGATATGGATTAGTAGCCTGTAGAACAGTCCGCCAAAAACTATTGCCGTAATAAAATTTGCTAGTGAAATCATAATGGCCGATTTCCATCCGAATTCTTTGCCGAGCACCGCAATCGTTGAGATGCAGGGGATATACAGCATTCCAATGAAGGCAAGAACTATGAACTGAATAGGAGTCAAAACGGAAGCGAGATTTGTGCCATAGATTGCTATCAACAGAAGAAGTATGTATTCCTTCCTGACAGTTCCGAATATCAGAAGAACCCCTGCGATTACCGGTAGCCCGAGCCATGTAACAGTAAGTGGGGCCATGAACTCACTAATGGACCCGAGAATTCCAGAAATATAGAGGGCCTGAATTAAGGCACTGCCTATTATGTACATCGGGAAAACTATGTATATTATTGATTTGGTGTGCGTCCATGTTTGTTTGACCACAACCGAAAGGGAAGGCATTCTGAAGGAGTGGATTTCCATGATTAACCCCGTGGTCTCTCCGGGAAGCGCTTTGAAAGCAATCTTTCCTATTATAAATATAATTGCTATGTTGAGTATATAAAGAGTTAACGCCCATTCAACACCTACAAATACTGCAACCAAACCCAATATAACGATTGTTCTGGCCGAGCAAGGAGCAAAGGTGATGGCAAGCGATGCGAGTAATCTTTCCCGCCTCGTTTCCAAAATCCGAGTGGTATAAATGGCCGGAACATTGCATCCATAGCCGAGAATCAGAGGTATGAGTGATTTTCCGTGCAGTCCGATTCTATGCATGAAGCTGTCCATCATGAAAGCGATCCGCGTAAGAATGCCGGAATCTTCAATTATGGCGAGTAGCATATAGAAAGGAATGACGAATGGTATGACAAGAGTAAAACCGGCCACAATACCCCCGAAAGCACCGTTCCAAAGAATCGCCACAAGCGACCCGCTGACCCGGGGGTCCACCTGCTGGAAAAAACCGAACGCCTGTGAAAGTATGCCTGAAAGAAAATTGCCGATGACAAAGGTCCACAGGAGTAAGCCGCCTATCACTGATGCGGATATGACATATCCAAATACTTTATGCATAACTATTCTATCCAATCTCTCTGAAATCGAAGTTTTCGTCTCGGCTTGCTTCTGCACCCTGTCAGCAATAGTGCCTGCAAGGGCGTATCTCTCTGAGTTTATCACAGAGAAGCACGGCTCCCGATATATGCTCTCTATCTCGTTAGCAAGGTTTTCTGCCAGTACTATTGCGGCCTTGGACTTCGAACCGATCGCCTTTTTGATTTCGGAATCGCTCTCAAAAAGTTTAATGGCGGTCCATCTCGGCGGATAATGCCATTCAATTCCCTCCTTTTCGATGTATTCAGTCAGTTTATCAATCCTTTCTTCCACTTTTGTACCGTACTTGATAGCAGTCTTATCGGGGATCTGTTTGTCTAGCGCAGCCGCCACGGCCGCTTCCACTAACTGATGCAACCCCTCTCCTCTGATTGCAACAGTTGACACGACAGGCACTCCCAGAATCTTCTGAAGTCTTTCGATATCCAGAGATATTCCCTTTCTTTCGGCCATATCTATTTGATTTATACAGATAACCAGCGGAACCCCCATTTCCATTAACTGCAGTGTAAAATAGAGATTCCTCTCCAGAACGGAAGCGTCCACAACATTTATTACAACATCCGGCTTTTCAAAAGTGATGTAGTCTCTGGAGACCAATTCTTCAAGGGAATAGGTGGAGAAGGAGTAAATCCCCGGTAAATCAATTATATCTATTCTGCGGCCTTCAAAGGAAAGTTCTCCTCTCGCCATGTCCACGGTTTTACCGGGCCAGTTGCCTATAATCTGACCCGAACCGCTGAGTTTGTTAAATATTACGCTTTTACCGACATTTGCGTTTCCTGCCAAAGCAATTGTCATGCATCTGTCTTTCTCATCTTCCGTCTCTTTTTTTCCTGATGGGGCGGAACAATGGTTCGGAAATCTAGCCATGACTCGCCGCCTCCGGTCCATTATCAATCACATCGACAAAGACATTTGCGGCTATGGAATGTCCAAGAGCAAGGCTTGAGCCCCTGACCGAGATTTCAACAGGGCCTTTTAAAGGGCTGTGCGCTATAATTTTTATTGTGGCGTTTGGAGTGATTCCCATGTCTATAAGCCTTCTAATCATCTTATAACCGCCTCTTATGAGAATGATTTTGCCAGCATCTCCTTTCTTCAAATCAATAAGTGGAAATGAGTTTTGCCCCCCTGCTCCTATCTCGCCCATATCTTTCTTTCGCATTTTAAGACACTCTTCGCAGCTTGAAAATTTTAAACTGCATGCGGAAACAGAGTTTTGCCCATCGGGACACCTGTCGAGATGCCTTAAAAGCCGAGACCGTATCCCTCCTTCTTTGGATAAAGCGCGGGGCAGTATGCCAACTTCGGTCCGAATTCCATGCTTCTTAATTTCTAAAACAGCATACGGAAAGCGTCTTCTGTGTTCCCTCATGATTTTTTTACAGGCGACAAGTCCTTTTTCCGTCAGGCTGACCCCATTATCCGCAGAATAATTCACATAAGCCATCCCTTGCAACTCTCTTAGCATCCGGTTAACATCTACAGCGGAGACCTTCAGGTTTCTCGCA
>JAJSAE010000011.1 GCA_024281315.1 archaeon
TACGGCCATGTCCGCAACAGACGGGGCATTTGACAGCGTAATAGAGAATCTGACTTGGAGTGGTGCCGCCCCAACTACAGCAGGAAACTACACCATATATGTACATGCACAGGACGCAGCCGGAAACTGGGGCAGATATACAACTCTACTGATACATGTTCTACCCTCTTCAGCGACCACACCAACCTTCGATATTCCTGTGCACACGGGCTGGAACCTCATATCGTATCCGCTGCTTGCAAGCGGTGATATCGAAACTGTTCTGAACGATACCAATGTTATATGGGACAACACACAGTGGTACAACCCACTGGACACTGGAGATCACTGGAAGACGCATGTTATCGGTAGAACACTGAACGACCTGAGCACCATAGACAACACAATGGCCGTGTGGCTTCATGTGACTAATGCCGGTGACGGATTCCTGACTGTGAGTGGAAACGCTCCTACAAGCACGGCGATAGAACTGCATGCAGGCTGGAACCTCGTGAGTTATCCTTCGTCTGCGTCCTCTGCAATGAGCACAGCTAGCCTGCCTCCGCAGGTTACGAAGATTGCACAGTACGATGAAAATGCGACATATCTTGTATCGGATGTAACTGACTGGACAGGAAACAGTTTCGTGTCCGGCAGCGGATACTGGCTCTATGCCACTGCGGACACTACATGGAGCGTAACATACTGAGGAAACGAAAAAACCCTTATTTTCCTATTTTTTGAGGCCTCTTTTTCTGAGTATTTTGATGCCATCGGGTATCCTCCTTCTTTAGAAAGAGGCGAAATAATTTCCGTACTCCACAAACATGGAAAGGAGAGTGTGGTATCCCGAATTCATTTTACACGCCTAGTTTCGGTTTATGTGGCGTTTATCACTCCTTCCCAGCTCGGTCGTAATCCAACGCACCTATTCAATCGGCTCATGCGCTTCTCATTCGCTCATGATCCAAAGGATTCTCTGGTTTAGCTTCCTCATGGAGATACGAGAAAGCACCCTTAAATAATTTCGGGATACTACAGTTGTCGTGCTGCGTTATCCTGTATGACCTGAAGATAAGTTATATATTTGGTACTTCTATAGGCTCTCCATGAAGGTGAAACTCATTGCTTATACGCCGGAACCGGACAAACTGGCCTCTGTGGCCGCCAACACCTGTTATTCCAGCCAGTCCGCCAGCAGGATCATAGAGAGCATAACCCCTGAGAAATCAGAGAGGATAATCAAGCGTGTGGTGGCCAGCGGGCATCATTCGGTCATCGAGCATGCGGTTTTCACATTCAGCATCGAAGAGGTTTCCCGCGCCCTGACGCATCAACTTGTAAGGCACAGAATCGCTTCGTATTCCCAGCAGAGCCAGAGGTATGTTTCCATGAAAAAGGCCTCCTATGTCACGCCGAAGACCGTTGCGGATAATCCCGAGGCACTCGAAAGATACAAAAAACTGATGGATGAAATATGGAAGACCTACGGCGAGCTTGCGGATATGGGGATTCCCAACGAGGACGCCCGCTATCTTCTTCCCAATGCCTGTACCACAAACATAGTGGTTACGATGAATGCACGGGAGCTCCTCGGATTCTTCAAGATAAGGACATGCATGAGGGCCCAGTGGGAGATAAGGGAGATGGCCAACCGCATGATGACGGAGGTTAAGAAGGTGGCCCCTGTTATCTTCGAGAAGGCGGGCCCCACTTGCAGGACCGAACCGTGCCCGGAACCGGATTGGCCGTGCCCGATACGGGAAAAGATGGATAAGTTGAGGGAGAAGGAGCGGAAAGAGGAAGAGGAACGGCGGAGGACGGAGAGGAAAAAGAAGGACGAGATGGGGATTGAGGGGTAAGCCTCTATCTACTCGCCTTTATACGCACAAAAATCACAACGGCCGCTGCTATGACAAAGATGCCTCCGATAAGCATGTCTCTTGTATGATAATCTGTCCAAGAAACAATCTGTATATTTCCCATTGCCGCATATGATTGTCCTGTGATCTCTATCAATTTCTGTTGAACTATCTTTTTTTCAAATCCGATTGCCCCTCTAAAAATCTCTCCAAAAATAACAATTTCGAAACTTAGTCTGTATTTTGGGTTAACCAGATACACATCGACGCTGTCTCCTATGGAATATCCTGTGGAATTTATCTCCGCTTCCTTCTTTTGCGATTTTTGCCACGCAAGTTGTGTTATTACTTTCCTTTGGTCCGATGTATGATTCTCTATTGCCACATTTCCTACAACCGAACTATTTATTACTAATTTGGCACTTGCATCTGCTATGAGAATATCGTATTTAACCAGCGGAATCTCTAGTTTTCCAAGAATGCTGCAATCAATTTCTATATGTTGAGATGGTAGCTCTAAACCAAGATCCGAAATGGAAAGAGCAGGTATCTCTAATTTCAAAGATGCTTTTTTGTCTTCAAGCGAAATCCCGATGTCTTTCGTTTCATTTGGCAGCATTTTTCCATTTGGAATAGTTAGGCCCGGTTTGTATTCTATCTCGAATGTTAGAGGTCTTTTAAAAGTTACATAGGGAATGTCTGGCATATCATATTCAATTTCAGGGGGCCTAAAAGAAATAAATCCGTTGGTTTCGTGTTCGGCTTGAACAGAAGGCATGAAGAGGAGTGATAAAAGAACGATAATTATCACTATTTGCGCAGATTTTCTTATTGTTTTTGATTTGTTTTTACATTTTTTCACAAAGAGTGATAGTCTCTGCCCTATTTATCTTTTTCTACTATTGGATTGTCATTTAAATATCCCTAGAATTTTCCTAGGTCAATACAACATCTCATAAAAAAATTGAGAGTTAAAGGTTTTTTTCAGAACAGCCCTGTTATATTGCCGTCTTCGTCTATATCCATTCCCTCTGCCGCCGGTGTTTTCGGGAGGCCCGGCATGACATTCATTTCTCCTGAAATCGGCACAATGAACCCTGCACCTGCAGATATGGATACATCGGTTATGCTCATTATCCATCCGGTCGGCCTTCCCAGCATGTGCGGGTCATCCGAAAGTGAGGATTGTGTCTTGGCCATGCAGATGGCCAGATTGCCGTAGCCGAGTTTCTCGTATTTCTTCAAATTCCTCTTAACCTTTCTGCTGTAGTGGACTCCGTCGGCCCCGTATATCTCCGTTGCAATCCTCTCTATCTTTGCAGTCAGCGGCTCTTCTCTATCATAAAGGGGATGGAAGTCGTTCTCTTTCTCCGCCGCCTCAAGGACAAGGCGAGCCAGTTCGGTACCTCCTTTGCCGCCTTTTGCGTAGACATCCGAGATGGCCGCAGGAATTCCGAGCTCCGTACACCTGTCCATCACTATTTTTAACTCCTCTTCATCGTCGAAATCGAAGTGATTGACGGCAACCACCACAGGAAGCCCGTATTTCTGAATGTTTTCTATGTGCTTTTCCATGTTGGGAAGACCTGCTTTCAGCGCATCGATGTTCTTCTTCTTTAGCTCGCTTTTCTTGAGGTTACCGTGCCTTTTCAACGCTCTCAACGAAACCACAAGGACGACAGCCGAGGGATGAAATCCGGTTAGCGGGCACACGATATCGAAGAACTTCTCCGCTCCGAGGTCCGTGCCGAATCCTGCCTCCGTAACGACATAGTCCGCAAGTTTAAGCGCCATTCTGTCGGCGATTATGCTGTTGGTTCCGTGGGCAATGTTTCCGAACGGCCCACCGTGGATGATGGCAGGTGTGTTTTCCGTAGTCTGCACAAGATTCGGCTTCAGGGCATCCTTCAACAGCATGGCCATTGCCCCTTCTGCTTTCATGTCCTTTGCCCTTATGGGTTCCCCCTTCATGTCGTAGGCCACTATTATTTCTCCCAGCCTCCTTTTCAGATCGGTTATGTCCGTGGACAGGCAGAGTATAGCCATCACCTCGGACGCAGCGGTTATGGCGAAACTGTCCTCTCTCGGGGTTCCGTCCTTGCCACCTCCCAGACCTATGACGATGTGTCTCAACGCCCTTTCGTTCATGTCCATGACTCTCTTCCATACCACCTTGTTGATATCTATGTTCAGGTCGTTCTTGTTGTGGATATGGTTGTCAAGAAGTGCGGCCAGAAGGTTGTGGGCTGCGGTTACCGCATGCATGTCTCCAGTGAAATGAAGATTTATGTCTTCCATGGGAAGCACCTGAGAATAACCACCGCCTGCCGCACCGCCTTTTATCCCGAATACCGGGCCGAGAGACGGTTCCCTCAGGGTTATTATCGCCTTTTTCTTCAATCTGTGCAGTGCCTGGCCGAGTCCCACCGTCGTGAGGGTCTTCCCTTCTCCGCTGGATGTGGGGGTTATTGCGGTTACCAGAATCAGTTTCCCGTCCGGCTGTCCTTTTCGCCGTTTGAGGGCATCGAAACACAGTTTGGCTTTGTAGTTTCCATAGGGTTCTATCTCATAACCGGAGAGGCCGATACTTCTTGCGATGATTTTAATCGGCTTTTTCTTTGCCTTTTCGGCAATCTCTATGTCGTTTAGCATTACACCCTGATAGGGTTTTTCTATTAAAAAATTGCGGTCTCCCTATGCAGATGCGTTTCCTCACACAAATGAAAAAAAGAAACCTTAAATATGGGGCGGGTCTGCTACGCCCGCCGCCAAGGAGCGGAACTTCATGTGCAGGAGGCAGATGAATGGCAGCTGCAAACGATATATTTCTCCGGAAGGAGAACAAGAGGATGGTTGGGGACATAGACAGAGTTTTGAAGAAGCACCCCTCGGTCATAGTTGATATGGACAGAAAGGAGATGATTAAAGAGGTAGTGGAACGAAGAGAAGCTCTTATCTCCGCAAATGGGGCGCTGGCAACATGGACACCTTCCGAGTCCACCGGTAGAAGCCCCAAGGATACGATTACGGTGAGGAGGGGAGAGAGCGAGGATGAAATAGACTGGGACTCTCCTAATAACATTCCGATTGACGAGGAAACATTTGATATGCTTTTTGAGGATGCTTTGACAGCCCTGAAAAAGAAGGATAAAATATATGTGACTGACAGAGTTCTGGGTGCCGATCCGAAATACGCCCTTCCCACACGAACCATAACCGACAGGGCGCTGACAGCCCTATTCACGCTCAACATGTTTCGTCCGATGCCGGATGATATAGGTAAGAGCATTTTTAAGGATGAACAGTTCAATATTCTGGTATTGCCCTATGACAAACTCGACAACAATCGGTACGAGGGGCGGCTAAGAAAGATGCCGGACGGCACTACCAGCAGTATGGCCGTGGCCATGGACTATGACCGGAGAATCGGCATCGTTTATGGTTCGGCGTACGGCGGCAGTGTGAAAAAATTGATGTTCACTGTTATGAACTATCTTCTCCCTGCAAAGGGAATCCTGCCGCTTCACTGCTCTGCCAATGAGGGAGCGGATGGAAATACGGCACTCCTGCTCGGTCTGTCTGGTACGGGCAAGACAACCCTATCCGCCGACCCCAACCGCGCGCTTCTTGGAGATGACGAGCACGGATGGAGCGATGATGGTGTTGCCAATTTCGAGAACGGCTGCTACGCCAAACTTATAAACATAAAGAGAGAGAAGGAACCGGAGATATACGATGCCATCATGCATGAAGCGATATACACTGACCACGGTGCCATTGTGGAGAACGCAATGTTTTATCCCGACCGCACATTTGATTTCGATGACGACAGGCTTACGCCAAACTCCAGAGGCTCTTATCCCCTTACATTTCTGGAAAACATAAAGAAGTCATCCGTTGGGGGGCACCCTTCCACGATACTTTTCCTTACGGCCGATGCAAACGGTGTTCTTCCTCCGATATCCAGACTCACGCCGGAACAGGCAATGCTCTGGTTTCTTATGGGATACACCAGCAAACTGGCCGGTACCGAGACGGGAATAGTTGACCCGGTAAGCACCTTTTCCCGTTTCTTCGGAGAGCCTTTCATGCCGAGAAATCCAGATGTCTATGCGAAGATGCTGGGCGAGAGGATGAAAAGGCACGGTGCGCAGGTCTATCTGGTAAATACGGGCTGGAGCGGAGGCCCCTACGGTGTGGGCTCCAGAATGGATATAAATCTCACGAGAAGGCTGGTGGACGCTGCTCTTAACGGAGAATTGGAGGGTGTGAAGTACCGAGAGGACAACCTATTTCATGTGATGGTGCCGGAAACCTGCCCCGGAGTTCCGGATAAGATTCTCAACCCGATAGAAACATGGGTGGACCGAGGCGCATACATGGAGAGGGCGAAAAAACTGGCCGAGGATTTCAGCAGGCACTTTGACAGAGCCTACGGGAACAAGGGAATCAGCCCGGAAATTGTGTCTCAGTGTCCGGGAAAATAGATGGCAAACCCTTTCTAATCCCTTTTCTTGCAATCAACCAGGTACTTAAGCATGGCGCTGTGCTCAATCATTGTGGTAACGATAAAGGCCTCTTCGAGGATCTTACCAATAGCAAAGGTGCCGTGTCCCTTCACTATGACCCCCTTCCTTTCCCGCAGCGCTTCGGAAAGATTCAGGGCCATCTCCTTCGAACCGATACCGCCGGTAACAATGGGAACATCGTGCAGGAAATATGAGCCTTCGCTGTCTATGGGTACGAAGCGGTCCGAGTCGGAGAGCAGGGATTGGACAACGGCATACGGGGCATGTGTATGTATAATGGCCTGTGCGGATGTATTCTGATATATCATTCGGTGGCTTATGGTCTCCGATGAGGCGATTATATCCATGCTTCCCTCCCCGTGCAAGTCTACCTCAACCACATCTTTTTCCGTTATTTCATCCAGCATGCTGCCGGACCGCGTGATTATTATCTTATCTCCCATTCTTACGCTAATATTGCCGAAATGCGAGGGAACGAGCCCCTGCTCCACGAGTTTCTTGCCGAAACGGTTCATCTCACGCCACATGAGAAGGTGATGGAACGGAGGTAAATAAAGATGGTGATTTGCCGCTCAGTTCGCCCATCATTCATCACCGGTCAGAACGAGTTCATCATCACGGCGGCATCACCCGTATGACTGGAATACTTAAATATTTGGCCCTTATGATAGGCCCGTGAGCGAGACACCGAGGATAGTCATTTATCACACGGGCCAGGACAACCCCAAGAGATGCACGGCCAAGAAGATGTTCAGGCTGGGTCTTGCACGGGAGGTCCACAGATTGAAGGCTCTGCCTCCCCGCTCCGTTCTTCTGAATCCATATGCCGAAAAAGTGATTTGGAAAGGAGACAGAGGCATCATCCTCAAAAGAGGTTTATCCGCGGTTGATTGCTCGTGGAATGAAATAGAGACACGCTTCTTCTCCTCCAAATACTTCGAGGGGAGAAAACTCCCGCTTCTTCTGGCTGCTAATCCCGTGAATTACGGCAGGCCGTTCAGATTGTCCACGGCAGAGGCAGTGGCATCAGCACTTTTTATTACGGGCTTTTTCGAGGATGTCAGATATATAATGTCGAAGTTCGGATTCGGAGGGACTTTTTTGACACTTAACAGAGAACCGCTGGAGGCCTATGCCGCAGCCGAAAGCCCGGAAGCACTTATGCGAGAGGAGGGAGAGTTCTTCCCCCCTGTCAAAGAAAAGGATTAAATAAGGCTCTGGGTATTAGGCTCAGAGAACCGAAGGTGAAAGTATGTTGGAGAGCCTTAAGGAAACTCTTGCGAAAATATCTGAAGAGAACGGACTGAGCATCTGCGCCGTAATATCGAGAAACGGCATTCCCATTGCGTGGCATGGTCTGGATGACGGGAACAAGGAGACATTTGCCACGCTTACCGCCACGGTACTGGGTGCTACTGAGGTGATATACTCCAGTCTGGGAATGAGCGGTCCTGTAGTGGTGAATTCGATATCCGGTGAAAATAACATCGCAATGATGGGGCTTAATAAGAAGTCCATGGTTGCGCTTGTGGGACAGAAGGACATTGCAGAACTTAATGAAGCGGCCAGTGATGCCGTAAATCGCGTGAAGGAGGTGTTTGAGAATGAAAGATAAGATTTCACTACCCATGGAGATAAAGGAGTTTTTCGATAAGCCGGGCGGGCGCTCTCTTCTGGTCAAGGGGTCTGCCGGTACGGGAAAAACCACACTGGCACTTCAGCTGCTTGAGGAACTGGCCGACGCAGATACGAGTTTTTACCTCTCCACCAGGGTCTCCGACGCATCTCTTTATGTACAGTTTCCATGGCTTCTGGATAAGGAAATGAAGGCACGAATCGTCGATTCCAGCCGCGTACTCCTTGAGGTTCTTTATTCCGACGATGAAGAGGAAGAGACAGGCGAAGATGATATCAGGGTGAAGAGTGCCAGAGATTTTCTGAACTCCATAGGAGAGGACAAAACCGCCCCCCCTACAAAAGTAGACAGAACAAGGCTTTCCGTTCTCACCGAGAGGCAGAGGATGCCGGAGATCGAGAGGATATATGACCGCATAGAAACAGTCCTGCCCGGTAAGGCCATGCTTGTGGTGGACAGTGTGGAGGGCGTAACGCAGAAGTACGGTCTGGATATGGAAGACCTCATCATGACCCTACAGAAGGACCTTGCGGAGAACTCGAACACCAACATCCTCTTTGTTCTGGAAAAAGCGGAGGCTCCGGACATAGAATATCTGGCGGACGGCGTTGTCTCTCTTTCCAGAACGGAGATAAACGGCCGCAGAATAAGGAAAATACATCTCGTAAAACTAAGGGCGACGGAGATTCGCCAGCCCAATTATCTGATGACACTTCATAATGGGAGATTCAGGAGTTTCGAGCCGTTTGCTCCGGACTTCGAGCACATCTCTGCGTGGAAAGCAGTTGAAGACCCAGAGGGTATGTACAGTACCGGTACACCTGACCTTGACGCTCTGCTCGGCGGAGGTTTCAGGGTGGGCAGTTACAATGTGTTCGAGATAGATGAAAATCTGTCGGTTGAGGAGTACGATTCCATAGCTCGTCCCATAATACTGAACTTCATATCGCATCACAGGGGCATAATGGCCACACTTACGGGCGGAACCCATCCGGAAATGGTGAGGAGGGATTCCGTGAGATTTATTCCAGAGGAGGATTTCGACAGGTATGTCAGGATCATGGATTACTTCTCCGCCAGCAGTGACAGGCGTTTTGTTTTACCTCTGGCCAGGGGTAAAGACGAGGCGATAAAGGCGGTGAAAGATGCGTATCGTGAGCTTATAGGTGCGGATCGTCGTCCCATAATGGAGTATACCGGTTTCGATACCATAGAGTATCTGAGAGGTGACACCATAGCGATAAAGGAGCTGCTCAGTGCCGTCTCTAACATTAAGAACTCCAAGAATCTCGGCATCGGTGTGATAAAACCCGGCCTGAAACTCACGCAGGAGATAATGAATATGGCGGATAGCTACTTCAGGATACTGGATATAGAGCGCACTCCTTGCATATATGGCATCAAGCCAAAAACAGGGATTTATGCGATTGTGGAGGACGAGGAAAAGGGCGCACCACATGTGAGACTCGTGCCGGTTCTATGAAGAGAGAACAAAACCATTCTTTTTCTTTTGCTTCATTTTAATCAATTTTTGAGGCTATTAAGCCGCTTTTCCGCTTTTGCCATATCCTGCTCCGCACCGAGTTCCTCAAATATTTTCAGCGCTTCTTTGAGAGCTTCCTTTTCATTCTCCGCAAGGCCCATGGAATTGTAGGTCTCTGCCAGCTCCATGAGGGAGATTCCTTTTTCATACGGGGTTTCCATTTCATCGGCTATTGCCAGCGCTTTCTCGAATGTTTCCACGGCTTTTTCCAGTTCCCCTTTCTTTGTCAGAGAGATTGCCAGCGCTTTCAGAGCACCGTGCTCCCCTATCCTGTCCTTCATTTCACGACAGATGGCGAGTCCTTCTCTGGCATATTTTTCGCCCATATCCGGCTCTCCCTTCTTTGCATATGCCTCGGCTCCGTTGAAGAGGGACCATGCAACAAAGTTCCTGTTTCTTGCCTTTTCCGCACTTTCTCTGCATTTTTCAAAGGAGTCTATGGCGTTATCCCATTCTCCTTTCCGAAGATATATATCTCCTGCATTATTTAAAGCTCTTGCAAGTTCCTGATAATTACCGAACTCCCTCAGGGTTTCCATGCTTCTATTATAGTAGTCCAGAGCTTTGTCCAGATCGCCTCTCTGGTTGTATGTGTTACCGAGTTCTATGAATATCTGTGCCATTAACTGAGTGTCGTTAGCCTGCATTGCTGTACTTATTGCCTCATTATAATGCGAAATGGCATCCTTAAACTCCCCTTTGCGCCAGTGTATATACCCGAGGCCGCGATTTGCCTCTGCAATCCCTTTCCGGTCACCAAGCTCCAGCGAGATTTCCAGAGAGTTGTCGTACAGGTTCTCCGCCTCCGTATAATTGCCCAGATTCCTCACCGCATCCGCAACACCCCGCTGAAAGAGGGAGAGATAGGACTTGTCTCCGAGTTCTCTTGCGAGGTACAAACCGCGCTGGAAGTGCCCTTTCGCCTCTTCCCACCTGCTTTCTCCCATCAGAAGTTCCCCGATGCTCCAGCTCAGATGCATAATATCCTCTTTGGAGCTCTCCGTGTCAAGGTGTTGGCTCAGAACATTCAGTGCGGACAGATAGTAGTTAAGCGCCTTTTCAAGCGCCAGTCTTCTCATGGAGCCCTCCGCTGCTTTTACAAGGTATTTATAGGCCTTATCGTAAACATGCCCTTCGAGGAAATGACGGGCAAGGGAGTATACTCGCTCCTCTTCGCTATCCGCATATAGTTTTTCCATGGCATATCCCAGCCTTCTGTGTATGATCAGGTCCCTGCTCCTGCTCAATCTCTCCGAGATGAGAGCGGTGGCATGTTTTCTCGTGAAGGTCAGAAATATTTTGTCGCCTTTTATACTCTCAGCCAGTATTCCGGCACTTATCAATTCTTCTATGGAGTCGAGAACATCCTCTTCTCCCATGTTGCACACATCGAATAGAAGATCCAGTTCCACTTCGTTTCCCGCAACGGAAGCATATCTGAGGACCCTTTTTGCCATGATGGAAAGATTTGCAATTCTTCTTTCGAGAACATCTACAATAGTGCTGGGAATAGTGAAAGATATAATATCCATGCTCTCGTCCCAGTTCTGGAGCCCTTCTTCAAGAACGCCGTCTTCGATCAGAGAGCTGAGCACCTCTTCCACGAAAAGCGGATTGCCTCCTGTCTCGTCATAGAGTGCGTCGCAGAGTTTTTTCGGCACCTCCTCTTTTCCGAGTATGTTTCCAACCATTCTTGAGAGGTCCTCTTTTTCGAGTGGCTGCAGTTCCATGCCGATGTACCTCTTTTCGTTGGTGAGAGTTTCTATAATCTCATGAAGAGGATGCTCACTCCCTTCCACCCCCATTAATTCGTCCGAGCGGTGAGTCGTGCATATCATTATCCTCGAATCGGATATGCTGGCCGCAAGGAATGAAAACATCTGAAGGGTTCCTTTACCCGCCCAGTGAATATCGTCTATGAAGAGAACAAGGGGCTTTTCTATGGAGACTTCCTTTAATTGCTCAAGGACTTCCCTGAACATATTGTCCTTTTCAATCATAAGACTGGCCACATCCGTCGCCCTATCTTTCCTGTCACCAAGTCCTATGAGGCCGGTGGAAACGGTTTCGGCCGTTTCGGCGAATCCCATGAGCCCCATTCCCACACCAACATCCGCTTCTATGGCCTTCAGGGAGTAGTTTTCCAGAGCACTCGTGATAGGGGCATAAGGAACCTCTTCCTCCTGCGGACTGCATTTTCCATATAGAAAGGCACCTCCCTGCTCTTCAACTCTTCTGCCGAATTCCATCATGAGCCGTGTCTTTCCAACTCCAATCTCTCCGTAGAGCATCAAAATGCTGCCCGCTCCCATTTTTGCCTGCTCGAACATGGATTCAAGCACAGCTATTTCGCCCTCTCGGTCCACGAACTCCGTCCTGTTTTCAAGGATGCTTTGATGAGACATTATAACACATCTCCGGAACCTTAACACCCTCATCGGATATAATCTTTGTGAAGGGACGGGGTGTATGGGGCGGCACAGAAAGAGCCGATAAAAACCTTTAAATCCATGAGACACATGCCTCTCCTTCATGCTACCATTACCTACAAAGTTCTTTGTAACATCGGGAAAGGCCGTGAGCAAGGTCTCCGACCTGAATGCATTTGACCTCGCGCTGTTGAACGCAAAGATAGGGGAACTGAACCTTGTTTCCGTCTCCTCCATTCTTCCTATTGGTATAGAGCAGCTACCTATAACGGACCTCCCAATGGGTTCCATAACACACTGTGTTCTTGCGGAGCAGAGGGGGGGCGAGGGGGAGATGATTTCCGCCGGTATTGCCTACGGCTTCAGAAAGGACGGAAAAGGTGGATATGTTGCGGAAGGCCACCTTCACGGGACCAAGAAGGCATTGAAAGAGATTCTGGAGTGGAAGATGGAAGAGATGGCCATGATAAGGGATATGGAGTTCAGAAAAATAGAGTACAAGATTGAGGAGTTATCCATTCCCATGGACCACTACGGGGCCGTGCTGGCCGCGGTTGTCTATATGCTTTGATTATCCTTTCCGCCGCCCAAAAAACCCATGCAGACCACATATACCTCAGAACTAGCCGCACGGGATGCTTTCGGGGAATGCACTTTCACGCTCCTGAACTGTTTTCTCACGGTTTTAAGGTAGGTCTGAAACAGGTCCCCCTGAAAGACCTTTACCACGAAGTTTCCGCCGGGTCTGAGCAGTCTACCCGCGGCACGGAGTGCCATCTCGGCCAGTTCCACGGAACGAGCCTGATCGTATGAGTAGTGGCCGCTGATATTGGGGGCCATGTCTGAGATGACAACATCCACTTTTCCCTCCACCACCTCTTCTATTCTTTCCATAGTTTCCTCCTGCAGCATGTCGCCCTGAATGAACTTTACACCCTTAATCGGTATCATGGGGTCTATGTCCACAGCCACAACGATTCCGTCTCCGGTAAGCTCGGCCGCAACCTGCGACCAGCCGCCGGGGGATGAGCCGAGGTCTATCACGCTGTCTCCTCTTCTGATTATGTGGGCCCTATCGTTCAGCTGCTTCAGTTTATAGGATGCCCTGCTCCTGTAGTTTTCTCGCTTGGCCATGCGGTAGTAGTGGTCCCTTTTTTTCTGCAGAACCCAGTTCTTACCCATGCATATGGGAGGTATGGAGATATATTAAAGATTATGCCCGCTCTCTGCTTCGAATGTAGA
>JAJSAE010000012.1 GCA_024281315.1 archaeon
AAGTTTCTGATATACAATATGATGCTAAAACTGTGAAAAACAAGAGGTTTCACACGGTTAAAAAAACGATGGGGTAGAAATAGGGAAGGTGAATAAGCGCAGTCTCTAACTCAGAATGGAGTTATGCAACAGAGCACAATTACGCAAACCTTTATAAACCCCCTCAGTATTGGCCTCAATCTCCATAAGATGTCGGAGGAGTCAGATATGAAAAGAATTACAAAAACTAACCCATATCTGGTGCAGCTCATTCTGGACCTCAAAGAGGCGACCCGGGTGAACGAAGCACCGATCTGGCGAGACATCGCAACCCGTCTGGAGAAACCGAGAAGCAGATGGGCCGAGGTTAACCTGAGCAGAATTGAGCTTTATGCAAAGGACGGCGATGTGATAGTGGTTCCCGGAAAACTTCTGGGTGCCGGCCTTATCAGTAAGAAGGTTACTGTCGTAGCGTTTCAGGCCTCAGAGTCCGCCAGAGCAAAGATAGAGAAAGCAGGTGGCAGGGTCATGGATATTCCGGCCCTGATAGCGGAGAACCCGAAGGGCTCCAGTGTGAGGATAATGAGGTGATATGATGGTAACGGTTATCGATGCGAACAGACTCATCATGGGGCGGCTATCCAGTCTGGTGGCCAAGCGCCTTCTGAACGGTGAGGAAATAATCATTCTTAACGCGGAAAAGTGCCTTATAACCGGCAGCCCGAAGCAGATATACAACCGATACTTCGATGCACGCTCGAGAGGCAAGATAAGAAAAGGGCCGCACTTCCCGAGAATGCCCGATAGAATAATCAAGAGAACGGTGAGAGGGATGCTCCCCTACCAGCAGCCGAGAGGAAGAGAGGCGCTGAAGCTTCTCAAGGTTTATATAGGGGTTCCCCGCGAGTATAAGGATGTTGAGGCGATAAAGCTTGAGCAGGCGGCGGCGCTGAATACCACAAAGTACATACCGTTGTCCGAAGTGAGCATGAGGCTGGGAGCGAAGTTATAGGAGGTGAATGAATGGCAAGCAAACCGAAGATTATTAACACCAGTGGAAAGAGAAAGACCGCAGTTGCAAGAGCCACGGTGAAGAAGGGAAACGGTCGCGTAAGAGTGAACTCCGTTCCCATCGAAATCTACACCCCCGAACTCGTGCGACTTAAGATGATGGAACCGCTCCTTCTGGTGGGAAAGAAGAGGGACGGTGTGGATATAAGTGTGAATGTTAAGGGCGGCGGAATAGTCGGCCAGGCCGATGCGGTCAGAACCGCAATAGCCAGAGGCCTTGTAAGGTACTACAATGACGAGGAACTGGAAAACTTCTTCGTCCAGTATGATCGCTCCCTTCTGGTAAATGACCCGAGGCGGAAGCTTCCGAAGAAACCACTGGGTCGTGGTGCCAGAAAGAAGAGACAGAAGTCGTATAGGTGAGCAAAATGATAATACCGGTAAGATGCTTCACATGCGGTCGTGTAATCGGCAGCGCATATCAGCCGTTCAAGGCCAGAGTGGCCGACGGCGAGGCCCCTGCGGAGGTGCTGGATTCCCTTGGAATAACCAGATACTGCTGCAGAAGAATGATAATCACGCATGCCGACCTCATAGAAGATGTGATGCCGTACGATTAAAACCCTTTAAAACCCCAATCCTTTAAAGGCTTCGCATTAACCAAGGGCCCGTGACGAGCAAAATTCCTCTGGAATTTTGCGAGTTCGAGCATCCACCAATCGGATAAAGTGCTCGTAACGATTGAACTTCGCAGAAGTTCAGAGTTCGAGTACACACAAACGGAAAGGTGCTCGTAAGGAGTAAACTCTGAAGGATGTTTACGACCGAGGGCCCTGAACGAAGTGAAGGGCCCGTGGGGTAGCTTGGTATCCTTGCAGCTTGGGGTGCTGTTGACTCCAGTTCAAATCTGGGCGGGCCCACCACAGGCTTTTTCTTTTTTGCTTGCTGCGCTGGGTGCGGCTCCAAAGAAAAACACTGGTGAAAAAGAAACTCGCCGCACCCTGCTCGCTCGCAACGCCTTCGGGATTGGTAGATTATTTCTGGCTTTTTCTTTAACACACCCTCCGCTGGCCCGGCCTCCAAAGAAAAACACTGGTGAAAAAGAAAATCGGCCGAGCCTGCTCGGGTGTGCTGTGGTTTGATATGCACGCTGTTATCTGCCATATTTTCGCTCTTAACTTTTAGGAGATGTTGCGAAAAATTACTTGGTTACCAACGAAAGGGTTTTAAGTGCTTTTTCAATAACCGGTTACGAGAACAGGAGGTAAGACCGAGATGGCTGCAAATGTAGAAGTCGACGAGACTAGGCTTTTATATGTAGATTATAGTGTGGAACTTTCAAAAAAGTTCATAATGGAGATTAATAATGGAAACGAAGAAAAAAGGGAGGAACTAGCGAAGCTTAATTTTCTTGTGCAACGTTTTCTTCTGCGAAGGATCATTGATAATGGATTCTACAATTATGTGTTGGAACAGGTCTTAGAAAATAATGATTCTAAAAAGTCACTGAAAAAATATATCCTTTATACAGAGAGCGAGTTAACTGACGAAGACAAAGATGCTCTTTTCCCCACAGAATTAGATGGAGGTCAAGAGATTATAGAGGGAAAATCACGAAAAGCTCTCTTAAAGCCTCCTTCTTTTTTGGACTCCATAGATGATTATATGGAAAAGCTAACTTACAATAAAGAGCAGATTATGAAGTATCTTCTTCGTTTAAAAGATGAAGCAGAAGAGAAAGGAGACCAATTTAAAAAACTTGCTATCGAAGAAGCACTTGGTGTTCACGAGTCTGACCGAATAATAACCCAATTGTTGTTTAGACCAGTTCTTCCATACTGGTATGATGTTGAAAAACCACCAGAGGCCTATCATCTCCTTGCTACGGAGTTTTATTTACGAAATATTGCTTTTCCATATAATGAGAACGAAGCCGAGACAAGTATATTTAGCCACTACGGAATAAATTTGAAATCTCTCTATTTAACAGACAGTTTTGTCGAACTCTATTTGTCCGACATCATTGAGCCATCTCAATCAGACAAATATTCAAAGTTAATCACCGATTCGATATCGATAGCTTCCGTTATGTGGTTTCTACGTCTTTCATTAAAGGAAAAGATACGCTTATTAAATTCAGAATTCCCTGACAAATTCGATGTAGAAAGTATTGAATTAAGGAACACCTCAAACTCACTATCGGCTCTTGTAGTAATGGGGGCCCTTATGTTAAAATATGGGTATATCGATTCTTCGGAGCCCATATTAAAATATGTTCTGAAATATCAGAATAAACTTAGTCTGGATGAGTTACATGTGACTCTAGATAATCTCGCTACGCTATTCCGAGAGAAAAAGGAATATAATTTGGCCTTGAAGTATTACAAAAAAGCATATGATGTGGCAGGAAAACTGAACGATAAAAGATTATACCACAAGTTGGTCGAGTGCAAGAACATTTTTGAAACCAATATGAAGTTAAAAAATAAAAAAGAATCTGAAAGATACTTATCGATTATAAATAAAAATATCAATTCACTCTCTTTAGAAGACAGAGTAGGTATTCTTTTTAACCTCGCAAACGCACATAGAAGGGCGAAGGACTACGAAAAGGAGTTGAAGATATACCAGCTCTTGGTAGAAGATGATAAACTTTTTGAGAGTCTTGAAACAAAGGGGCGCGAGTTCATTTTTAAGAGAATAGAAACTATCACGGACTACAAGTTAAATCCCATAAAGTCTTTAGACGATTTGAAAAAAAAAGAGATTCAAGAAGAATATAACCAGTTCATAATGCAGGCCCACATATTGATGGATTCGCTTCAATTTGAGAAGGCAATGGACTTTCTGAAGAGAGCAAATGAACTACTACCAGAGCAGGAAAGTTATTTACAGACTTTAGGAGCTCTCTACTACAGAAAGGGAGATTATAAAAAATCCCTGGAGATTTTAAAGAAGAGAAACAAGATTTACAAACCAGATCCAGTAACCAATTTTAATATTGCAGTGATGGAACTCTCTGTGGGAGAGAGAGACAAAGCCGTCGAGGAGGTTTCCTTGTTTTTCTCAAATAATATGAGGCAGTTCCCAAAATTAATGAGCTTATTGATTGTGAATTTGTTATACAACAAGAATGAAGGAGTGATCCCTATTATTGCACAAAAAACGGCGGAAAAAATCGAATATCACAATCAGAAAGAGGAACTCTATTTGCTAGTATCAGAACTCTTAATGGCTCATAACTTGCTCAGTCTCTCAAGAAAATGTTTGTCTAATATTCTAGGTGGTAACACCAACACAGAACTCTATCAAAAAAAAGCGCTTCTTGTGAAAGGGGAATTGGAGTTTCTCTCTGGAAACTACCTTCAGTCTCTAAAGACCTATATTTCACTAATAGACGAAGAAGAAACAAAAAAGGATCCCGAATTAAGGGCTCATCTCTATTTTAGAATCTCAGGCGTCCTTTATAATATGGGCTTTTCTTTTATAGCGAGAGAGTTTCTTAAAGTAGCAGCCCAAGTCAATAACGAATTCGAGCAGGCATACATAGCTTCTGAGTCAATGGAGAATTCTATTGGAATTCGAGGAATCTCTGAAAACATTTTAATGGGTAAATCAAGAAAATTTTTCCTTTCTGCTGAAAGACAGTTTTTTTCTCTGAGAAAAGAGGAAAAAAACGATATGGATGTTTCTACTATTCTTTCTGAATATGGAAAAGGGGTGGAGGTTTTAATTTCAGAGTATTCCCAGAAGCTGTTAACTGATATTTTAAGAGAAAAGGGCATGAAAAATATAGAGAACATTTCTGAGGATAAAATCCCTCTTTATTTGAAATCTCTCCAGAAGAAAACACAATTAGGTCATTGGGTGGGAGTTTTTTATCTGGCGAGCGGGGCAAAAATCAAAGGGGGAAAGGTAAATGGCATTAGAGTTGGAAAAACGAAAGAAGAATATAACAAGGAATACGGTCAAAAATTCATTAATAAATTGAAGTCTTCCTTCTCTTCTGATGAACTTGAATTTATGGCGCAAACATTGAGGAAGATAGTTAATATAAGAAATTCCTCTGCACACCATGCGGATAGGGATATCGAGAAAGTTTCTTCAGAGAGAAGAGATATGCTTGAGAATGTGAATAAATTAATACTGGTTTTTGCAGGTCTTTTCAACCTCATCAGCTTAGCAGAAAGTATTAAATAGAACAAACTACATGGAGAGTGTAGGCAGTTTACTGCCTTTGTATGAACATAAAAAATCACCAATTAGGAAACCTACGCTCTATAAAGAGAGTTATAAAACCCATTTCCGTTAATATTGCGATATGGAAGGCGTGCAACTACCAGTGTAAGTTCTGTTTCGGCCACTATAACGGCCTTGAAGAAGAATTTGTTTATGATAGAATAATGGAAATTCCTAATATCTTGGCTAGGCTCGGAACCAAAAAAATAACAGTTGAAGGCGGAGAACCTTTCCTCTATCCCCATCTCAAGGACTTTTTGATACTCTCTAAAAAAGCAGGACTAACAACTAGTGTAATAACAAATGGGAGTCTTATTACTGAGAATAAATTAAGAGAAATTGCTCCATATCTTGATTGGATTGGAATAAGCGTAGATTCACCAGAGGAACAGACAGAGATACTCTTAGGCCGAGGACATGGTTCTCATTTATACAAAGTACGCCTAGTGAGCGGCTGGGCACATAAATACGGCATAAAACTAAAAATAAATACCGTTGTCACAAGATATAATTTGGGTAGCAATTTGACAGAGCTATATAAAGAGTTAAGGCCAGAACGAATTAAAGTTTTTCAGTTCCTCCATATAGAATCTGAAAATGATGATTTTAGAGATGAATTGATGATAACACCAAGTGAATTCAGCGAATTTGTCAATAGACATAAGGTATTGATGGATTTGGGATACAACATAGTCTTTGAAAGTAATTCAGATATGACGGGTTCTTATGTTATGTTATTGCCAAGTGGAAGATTCTTCAACAACTATGGAGGTAGGCACGTATTGAGCAGAAACACCATATTTACTGATCCATTGGAGGCTTTGAGAGAAATACAATGGGACTCTATAAAGTTTAGGGAAAGGGGCGGGCTATATGAATGGTAAACTTAAGCCAAAATCAACACCCATAAATACCTCCCTTCAATTCCCCTTCCCATGATAGAAATTACCGACATAATCGCAAGGGAGATCCTCGATTCCCGGGGCAATCCCACTGTGGAGGTGGAGGTTTTTGCAGACGATATTCGGGCCAGAGCGGCCGTTCCTTCCGGCGCGTCCACCGGTACACGGGAGGCCGTTGAACTTAGGGACGGGGGGAAGCGGTATCACGGAAAGGGTGTTCTTAAGGCCGTTTCCAATGTTGAGGATATCATAGGGCCGCAGATAATCGGCATGGATGTCTTCGACCAGCGCGGTATTGACCTGACCCTTATTGACATGGACGGCAGCGAGAACAAGGGAGAACTCGGGGCCAACGCGATTCTCGGGGTCTCCATGGCCGTGGCCAGACTCGGGGCCTATCTCAGCGACATGCCGCTCTATCTCTATCTCGGGGGCAGGAACGCCCACGTCCTCCCGGTTCCGTTCATGAATGTGATCAACGGGGGCCAGCACGCCGGCAACTCCCTCTCGATTCAGGAGCACATGATCGTTCCTGTGGGGGCCACCAATTTCATGCAGGCGGTTCAGATGAACTCGGAGATCTACCATCAACTGAAAAAGGTGCTCATCGAGAAGTACGGGAAGGCCGCCATAAATGTCGGGGACGAAGGGGGCTTCGCTCCGCCCATGAAGGATATCGAGGGGCCGTTCGAGGCCATCGTCCGGGCCATAGAGGAGAGCGGCTATTCCGGCGAGGTGGAGATCGCCATAGATGGGGCGGCCAGCAACTTCCGGAACGATGACGGCACATACACGGTTCAGGGGAAGAAGTACACCCCCGGGGAACTGCTGGACCTCTACGAGGAACTGACGAAGAAGTACCCCATAACCACCATCGAGGACGGCTTCGGCGAGGACGATTGGGATGGATTCAGGGAGATGACCGCGAGGCTTGGCCACAGGGTCCAGATAGTCGGCGATGACATATTCGTCACCAACCCGGTTTACATAGAGCGGGGCATCCGGGAGAAGACGGCCAATTCCGCCCTCATAAAACTGAACCAGATAGGCACGGTCACCGAGACCCTTGAGGCCGTGGAGATGGCCCATCGCGGCGGATTCCGAACGCTCATATCCCACAGGTCAGGGGAGACGGCCGATTCCTTCATTGCGGACCTTGCGGTGGCGGTGAACTCCGGCCAGATAAAATCAGGCGCCCCGTGCAGAGTGGACAGGGTGGAGAAGTACAACCAGCTGATGAGGATAGAGGAGGAACTTGGATATACGGGAGTTTACGGGGGCTGAAAGGATTTAATTGCTTTTCTCCCTATTTTTAAGTGCCTTCGGGTCGCGTGATATGAAGCGGAAGCCGTTGCGGTCCATTTCAAGCATTCCCACTTCCTTTAAAAAGTTCATATCATCCTCCAGTTCAAGGCACTTTCCCCTTATACTGGATATAGAACGGGATGTCGAGGAGAGTGTAATTCCGAGTTTTTTGGATATGTCGGTTACGCTCATGCCTTGGGACAGGTGAAGAAGGATTGTTTTCTCTCGTTCGGTCAGGAAGCCCATGAAGGGATAACAGCCTTTGTTCTTTTGAATGTTGTTGGCGCAATTGAGTTAAACTAACGCAAATTAGAAAACTTTATGTAGGAGTTAGTAATATCCCTTTCAAAGGAGGAATTAAGAATGAAAATGACAAATACATTGACCGCAGTTCTGCTGGTAGGTATGTTGCTTGGAAGTTCTTTCCTTGCAACGGAGAATGTAAGAGCAGGGGATGCTTCAGTTAGTGTGGGGCCGACATCTGTGACGGAGGGCGACACTATCACATTTAGCGTTACTGTGAAAAATACAGGAAGCGACTCAATGAAAATTACTTGGGTAGCTATCCAATTTGATTGGCTATCTGAGGATCAAGGTTATAGTAGTGAAGATGTGCCACAAATCCTTGCTAGTGGAGCGAGTTATACCTTCCGCATATATGGGGTGATGATTCCAAGTGGTATATCAACTCACACATCTCACTCTACTAAAACCGTGGTTTCTGCCTCTGACCCTGGAATTTTCTCAGAATGGGGCGACGAGTATGACACGGAGTACTCTGGCTCGATTTTGGTGGAGAGCGCTTCCCCACCTCCAACCACTTCTCCATCGGATGACAGCTCATCAGATAGCGGCTCTTCCGACAATGGCAGCCCGGGTTTCACCGCTATCACCGCAATCGGAGCCGTTGGCATAATCTCTTTAATTGCAATTATGAGAAAGAAAAGAGTCATGTAAAGCCTCTTTAAAGATACAGGGAATTTGAAACCCCTTCCTTTATTTCTACCCCATCATCACCATTATCACCAGAACAATCCCGCACACCAGAGATACGGCCGCATCCCCATGCTTTGTCCATCTTTTACCCGGCATTGCGGAGAACCATTCACCGCCCTTCTTCCAGATATAAAGCGGGCTGGTCATCGAATCCAGCAGAATGTGGGATACAAGGCCAGCCGACACACTGATGCCGTAGAGGATATTCAGAGAGAAAAAAGCCGTCAGGCCGAGAGCCAGCAGCGACATGAACAGTACCGAAGGAACGGAGTGCAGGTAACCCGGCCTCTCAGCTTCCATGGACATGAGAATGCTCGCACCCGCCGCGATGAAGATGAAGTGCGACAGGGGAGGCTGGCCCACAATTACAAGAACAATGCCCATAAGTGCTCCGGCTGCAAGGGGCCTGCTTATGCTCACCCCACCACCCCCAGAAGGTGCAGGAGCCAGACATCAAGACCGCTGAAATAGAGGATTATTGGAAACAGCAGGACACCCATGAGATGCACGCGGCTTATTCCCGCTACCGCCGGAATCATGCCGATTGCCGTTGCCAGCATGAGAATGAAGAGACCGAACGGCCCGGCCAGAATAACGGTCATGATTATGAGGAAGAGGCTTACTCCTTTCACAAGTAGCGGGTAGTTGATTCCCGACATTTTCTCCGCCGCATATTTTCCTATCTTAAGCGTGAGGAAGAAGGCAAAAACGGATGCTAGGGTTGCCGAAAACAGGAGAGCGGCAAAATCGGTGGGAGGTAGAAAGGCGTTCCATTCCGCTATGCCGTTCCCCCCGGCCAGAAGGATGTTTTGCACCGCATGCACCGCCCCGCTTCTGGCCTTCATTATTGTAAAAAGGGCAACGAGAGAGAACAGAACGCCCGCTGTGTTCACGCCTGAAACGGACATTATGAAATCCTCGGCGCGGTCCTCCTTGGATATGGACTTCACCGCAGATGTGGCCGAGGCGCTGGTTATCCCGGGAAACCAGCCAACAAGGAGGCCGGCAATGGTTCCCGTTACCGTTGATAACTTCCCTCTTCTTCCGTATCCGTCCCATCTTTCCTCCGTGTTCTGCTCCGGAATCTCCGCGTTGTCCCTGAGGCTGATAATCAGTGTGGAGAGGCCGAAAAGCCCCGTAAAGAGCGGAAAAAAGACGCGGGTGCTTGAATCTGTCTGCACGGGTGCGATAAAGAGAGGGGAGATGTTGGGAGTGTCAAGCAGGAGGAAGCCCACGAATCCGGCCAGAAAGAAGGAGGTGATTGCATATCCCATCCTTTCGTATTTCTCCTTTCCTTTCGCCTTATTCCCCTCCTGAACCATGAGAAACAGGACAAGAAGAATGAGAATGTCGGCCATGTACGGCAGGAGTTTCTCGTAGGCCAGTCCCGGAGGGCCCATGACGAACCGCACCGGGAACAGAAGAGCAA
Organism: archaeon; assembly: GCA_024281315.1. Taxonomy (GTDB): domain Archaea; phylum Thermoplasmatota; class Thermoplasmata; order JAJSAE01; family JAJSAE01; genus JAJSAE01. The sequence goes on from JAJSAE010000012.1 coordinate 9,862, forward strand.
GACCAATAAAAAGGGCGCCGAGGCTTCCGTAGGCTGAGAAGAGAACTGCTCTGTATCCCCTCCCCTCCATGACGAGACGGTGTCCGGGCAGCACGGAAAGAGATGCGGCCGGGTCCGGTGCCCCCAGAAAGACGGATGGTATTATGTCAAGAAACGAGTGGGAGATCATCATGCCGGTTATCAGCGATGCGGCAAGAAGCGCAGCCGTTGCTGTATCTCCGGTAAAGACGGAAACAGCGGCGAATATGGAGGCCGCCGATGAAACGATGAGGAATGAGACGAGGTTCACATGGATGCCGGGAACAAGGCCGGTGAAGATGCCCAGCAACACGCCAAGAAATGTGAGCAGGGCGATAAGGGCCAGTATGCCGGCAATCGCGGGAAGGACCATGAAGGATAATACCATAGAGGATAAATAACTGTTGTTGATAACCGCTGTTGTTTTATACCTTGATATGGTCCGTGGAAATATGCCCTTTCCGGACCGAAGATTTTATTAGTTAGCACGCTATATGCTCTCTGTGAAATCAGAGAGCGGGAGGTAGATTAGGATGGCCCTATTTGGTTCAAAGAAGAGTCGCAGCGAAAAGATGCTTGAGGATGTGGACGAATACATTCGTACTGCCAATGAACTCCTGAAAAATGGGGATATAGAGGGAGCTAACTCCAGTTTCAGGAGAGGTAGAATTCTGCTTCAGAAGTTCGATACCAGCGATATGCCCCTTGAAACAGCGAACAGATATACAAGGATAGCGTACGGCATCATGGAGACCGGAGACGATGAAATTGCTATGGAGTGCGCGGACCGGGCTCTGGAACTGAATGAAAAGGAAATAGATGCTTATCTCGTAAAAGGAGCCATATACCTTAAAAGAACCAGGATGTACAATCAGGCCATACTGACCTTCAATGACGCTCTGAAGATTAATCCGAAGCATGAAAAGGCCCTGGAATTGAAGGCGGGGGCCCTCGAAAAGAGAAAACAGTACAAAAAGGCATACCTGCTTTACAAACAGCTGGCCGGAATCAGCGATAACCCTGAAAAATATCAGGCGAGAATGGATGCAATAAAGAAGAGGATGAAGCTTAAGCGTGCGGGAGAGCGCAGCGGAGAGGAGAAAAAGGATGTTAAAGTCTCGATGAAAGGGGCAATCGGCGCCAAGAAGGCAGTCAAGCCGGAGGAGAACCTGGAAGAAATGGAGGCAAAACCGGAGGTTACGCCCCCGGCCCCCGAACCACCGAAGGTAGACAAGGTCCTCAGTGATGTTCTGGAGTCGGTGGGGGCCCCCGAACCCGTACGGGAAGCGCCGGAGGTTGCAGCGGAAGAGGTTGTTACACCCCCTCCCTCGGAAGACTCAGCAGAAATACCGGAAGCGGAATCAACAGAAATATCTGGCACAGAGGAAGTACCGCCACCGCCCGAGCCGGAAACAGAAGAAATAGGTCCTGAACCTGAACTACAACCTGAACCACAGGTGGAAGAGATGCCGACACAGGAGCAGGAGATGCCTGCAGAAGCAGAGGTAGTTGAAGAGGGGGCCGAAATCCCGGAGCAGGAGGTATCCGAACCGGAGATAACGGAGGGGCCGGAAGCAGTGCCGGAGCCCGCCGCGGAAGAGATGCCGCCAGAAGAGGAAAAGGCCGAGGAAATAGATGTGGATGAGGTCAGAAAGCAGGCCAACGCAGCATTCGAAGAGGATGACTACGAGAAAGCGGAAGAACTCTACGAACAGCTGGCCGTGGCGGGAGAGAATGATATAGACCTGTACTACAATCTCGGAGTCTGCTACTATTCCAACGGAAGGGTGGAGGATGCGGTAGAAGTATTCGATGCCATTCTGGATGCTGATCCGGATGATGTAGATTCATGGCTCACCAAAGGCGCCGCTCACTTCGCCCTGAAGCAGTACGACAAGGCCATTGAGTCCTTCAATAATGTCCTGAAAAGAAACGCAAACGAGGATGCTGCATGGTACTATAAGTCGTGCTCGGAAGCTCTGAGAGGCAATGCAAAACTGGCCCTGACCTTCCTTGAAAGAGCGGTCTCGCTGGACGAGAACTACAGGGAAATTGCGGCGGACGACGAATCCTTTGCCTCATTGAAGGAGGATCCCAAGTTCAAACAGATAGTTGGGCAGGCATAATTTTATAAGTCCCAAGGCAATCAGGTATGACGATGAACGATATATGGGTTGAGAAATACAGGCCGGCCAGCCTTGCAGATGTTGTGGGCGAGAAGGATATAACGGACAGGCTGGAATCGTATGTGAAGACAGGCTCCATGCCCCATCTTCTTTTTGCAGGCCCTCCGGGTGTGGGAAAGACTACATGCGCAATAGCCCTTGCAAAGGAGCTTTACGGCGAGGACTGGAAGGGGAACTTCTACGAACTGAACGCCTCGGACGAAAGGGGTATAGACATAGTCAGAAACAACATAAAGAACTATGCAAGAACCATGATTCTCGGCGATTATCAGTTTAAGATAATCTTTCTGGACGAGGCCGACGCCCTCACGAGGGATGCCCAATCCGCCCTCCGGCGAACCATGGAGAAGTACTCCTCGAACTGCCGATTCATTCTATCGTGCAACTACTCCTCGAAAATCATAGACCCGATACAGTCCAGATGTGCGGTGTTCCGCTTTAGAGGTGTCCAGAAGGAGGAGATGATACCGTTCCTGAAGAAGATCGCAAAGGAAGAGGGGCTGGATGTTAAGGAGGATGCCTATGAGACTCTTTATGCCATATCACAGGGAGATATGAGGAAGGCCATAAACTCCCTTCAGATAGCCGCATCGCTGGGTAAAAAGATAACCGCAGACCTCATATACCGCAGCAGCGCAACCGCAAGGCCTGAGGATGTGAAGGACCTCGTACTGAGCGCTCTTAACGGTGATTTCATCGCGGCAAGAAAGAAACTGGACAGACTGCTGATACAGGAAGGGATAGCACCGGAGGACCTCATACACCAGATACATCAGGGGATTTTCAGTTTTGTCACGAACAACGATGCCCTGACGGACATCATAAAGGCCGTGGGGGAGTGCGAGTTCAGGCTGGTGGAAGGGAGCAACAGCAGGATACAGCTGGAGGCCCTGTTGGCTCATCTGGTGACCATAAGCAGAAAGTACTCCTGAAGATTTTAAGGAGAAGTGGGCTGAGGCGGAATTGAACCGCCGATCTTCGCCTTGTAAGGGCGACGTCATAACCACTAGACCACCAGCCCGTGGTGTGGAAGACGATTGTGTGGGGGTATATATCATTTGTTATAGGTTAAAAGGAATCCGGTCAGCATCCTTCCCGCCTCCTCTGCACCCTGCCTCATTATTTGCCCCCTGTTCCCCTTAAAAATGAGTCTCTTTACTGTTGTTCCCTCTCCGTAGGCCAGAGCTATATAAGCCAGTCCCACCGGTTTTTCGTCCGTTCCTCCGGTCGGACCCGCAATGCCCGTGCTGGATATGCCGATGTCTGCGGACGCAATTTTTCTGATGCCTTCGGCCATCTCCCGTGCCACTTCATCGCTGACTGCCCCGTACTTTATCAGTGTCTTATGCCTTACACCCAGAATTGTTTCCTTGGCCTCGTTGCCGTATGCGGTAACGCCCAGAAGATAGTACCCGGACGCGCCCGGAACAAAAACAATGCTTTGCGAAATCAGACCGCCCGTGAATGATTCGGCAACCCCGAGTGTGAGCCGTTTTTCCAGCAAAAGCGAGCCAATCTCACTCCACATATCTATCAGCCCGTGCAATCTGCCGTATCCTCTCCACTCCCTTTATCTCATCCATGACCTCCGCAACACCGCCGGGGACAAGTTCCTGCCAGTTCTCCCCTGCAATCATGCGCCTCCTGACCTCACGACCGGAATACTCCTTCCTGTTGAAAAAAGGAACCTCCCTCACGGAATAGCCCTTCTCCTGAAACAGTCGCTGGGTGAGCGGATTATTGGAAAGAACTGTATCGAACGGGGGGGTAAGGGATTCCACATGGGCCACCCATTCCGAGTACACACTGAGGTCATTTATCGGGATAAGATAGTAGTCGAATATATCCTCATCCTCCAGCGAGCGGGAAATCATCAGATGTCTCTCCCCTGCCGTGAAGGGATTTGAGGTGGAGTGGGAGAACTGGGCGCTCCCTATACCAATTATGAGCTTGTCGCAGTCCTCTATGACCTTCTTTACCATGCTAAGATGCCCCAGATGAAACGGTTGAAACCTGCCGATTACAAGCGCTCTAATCATTCTATATCTCCGTAAGTTCATGATATTTTCAGTTGGGCGAAGGGGCCGGCGATGGGATTGGTATCCCGGATTTTTTCTCTTTCGGAGCGGTTAAGACTTCGGCTGCCGCCACCATATCGCTGAGCTTCTTCAGTAGCTTCTCCTTCTTCGGGCCCTCCACGAGAGCGTGTTCCAGCACATCCCGTAGGTTTTCCACCGGGATTATCTCCAGTTTCTTTCTGTATCTCTCCTCAATGAGAACATCTCTCATGTTTGCCAGAGGTATGAGGGCCTTCCGGATTCCCATCTCCGCTGCGGCTTCCAGTTTTGCGGTAACACCTCCGACGGGAAGGACCTGCCCCCTCACACTCAGAGAGCCAGTCATGGCCACGGATTGGTCCACGGGCACATTTTCAAGGGCCGATATGACCGCTGTGGCCACTGATATTGATGCCGAATCTCCTTCGACTCCTTCGTAGGTTCCTATGAACTGCACATGCACATCGTGATTCGAAATATCCTCGCCCGTGTACTTCTTGACCAGCGCCGAAACATTAAGGACGGCCTCCTTTGCAATTTCGCCCAGCTTTCCCGTAGCGATAATTCTGCCTGCTGACTTCGTCTGGGCCGGTGTAACCTCGGCAACTATGGGCAAAACGATGCCTGAATACTCGTTCATGCTGCTCTCCGCATTGAGAGCCGCAAGGCCGTTCACCATACCAACTGCGGTTCCTTCGGTAACAAAGGTCTTGTACTCCTTTCTGGCGCTGACAAATCTATCTGCAACCTGCTGTTCCAGCGAGCGAGCGATGAGTTTGGCATCCAGAACATGCTGGACATCCACCAGAATGCTGTTTGTCTCCCTTGCCATGTCGCCCGCAACCCGGATAAGGCCGCCGAGTTCTCTCAATCTGAGGGTGAGACGCCCCATCCTGCCGGAACGCCTCTGCGCCTCGTGCAGTATCTCTGCAACGGCAGGCCTCGTGAAGTGCGGTATCTTTCCGTCCTTGACCACCTCCTGTGCCACGAACCGTATCAGTTTCTTCCTGTTGGAATTCGTATCGGGCATGGTGGTGTTCATGTAAATCTCGTATCCGTAGCCCCTTATTCTCGAACGAAGAGCGGGGTGCATGCCGTTTATGGCATCGAGGTTTCCGGCAGCCACGAGTATGAAATCCGTGGGGACTGGCTCTGTTTTGACCATCGCCCCCGCGCTCCTCTCGCTCTGCCCCACAATGGAGAACTTTCTCTCCTGAAGGGCCGTGAGAAGGGATTGCTGGGATTCCATCCTGAGTGTGTTTATCTCATCTATGAAAAGGACCCCTTTGTGGGCCTTGTGAATCGCCCCCGCCTCAACCCTTTCATGGGCCGGAGTCTCAAGCCCGCCGCTCTGGAACGGGTCATGCCTTACATCTCCGAGGAGAGCACCGGCATGTGCGCCCGTGGCATCGATAAAAGGGGGAAGTTCACCGGGAGTATGGGTCACCAGCAGTTTCGGAATATTATTGGCCTCCGAGCGCTGGCCGGACGACCTTAGTATGAGGAACAGGAAGGCGGCACCGATAATGCCGATTAGGAGAATTGACGGATCTCTGGTGGGGGAGGTGATGTATAGGATAAAAGCGCCGATGATGATGAAAAAGATGAACATGCTCATGAACATGGATTTCTGCTCCTTTCTCTGGAGGGCCTCGGCCTTCTGGGCATTGACTATCTGCTTCCCCTTGCCTGCGGGAACCTTTCGGATGCGGGGCTCATTGGAGTCGTCTGGGTTCGGATATGAAAGAATATCCTCCAGTTCGTCCGCAGGGAGAAACTCCACCATGGAATTGGCCAGCATGGATTTACCTGTTCCCGGCTCGCCGATGAGCATCAGATGGCGCCTCTGCTCAGCCGCCTTCCTTATGACTCTCACCGCCTGATCCTGTCCTATAACCTGATCCACAAGTTTTTCCGGGATCGGTATCTCGGCCGTGGTTTTGAAGTTCTGCCTGTCCATCCATGTATAGATATCCTCGGTGCAGACCTCCTCTTCTTTGTCCGCCATTTCTTCACCTGTATATTCAATATAAGAGGGGGGAGTAAATAAGCATTTTGGTCGTATAATCGGGATTGGTAATCTCGATTTTTACCGGCATATGGGCCAGATTCCAGAAGTTCTCTCAAAAACTCTTCATCCTCTCTTTATAGCTTCTTATTCATCCAACATTATCAGGTTTCTCTGTTTTTTTGCTTTCCCTCTGTCTTCTTCCTCCCCCTCCTGAGGACCACGAGAATTATAACAACAGCGAGGATAGCCAGCACGATAATCCACCACGGGAACTCGCTTGTGGGTGGTTGTGAACTTATTGAGTGGAGCACTGGATTTATTGTGGTAGTTTCTCCCTCTATTACCGCAACAGAGGCCGTGCTATTCGTAAATCCGTCTCTGCTTATGGTGAGGTTATGCGGGCCAACGCTGACATTCTCTATAAGGAAGTGGCCAGTCGAATTGGTGGTTGTGCTGATGTTCCTCCCCTGAACGGTTACGGTAGCTCCAGCAACCGGATTGCCGCTTTCATCCGTTACGGTGCCGGAAATAGTGCCTGTGCCATTAAGACTCATGGTGACGAAGTTGAAGGTTGCACCTTCTATGCTGTTTCCCACCAGATCGTTGCCATACACAAATACATGGTACCGGGTCTCCCTATCGAGTTTTTCGTTCGGCGTGAATGTCAGGTGATTGCTTCCGGCCCAAGAAATGGTTCCGTTTATTCTGTCGGCACCCCGCATATCCACAATAACAGAGTCCGTATCCATAGCCTCCGAGAAGGTTATCTCAATGACCGCATTAGGGCTTACATTCGTTCCCTTAGGAGAGAAGTCGGTGATTGTTGGGGAGGTGGCATCAATCTGCAGCGTTATGCCTGTACTGCTGCTATGGCCGGCCTTATCCCACACCCTTAATTCGATGTCATGGAGGCCGGTAGAAAGGCCCGTAAAGTGGTAGGAACTGACATCTCCTATATTCAACCATATGGAGCCATCCACCCTTATCTGACACGAACTTATTCCCGAAGAGTTGTCCGTGGCATTCCATGCAACCACTACATCGGGGCCGTGCAACGAGCCGGGAGTCGGCGAAGTTATTGTGATAAGTGGCCGCATTGTATCAATTGTAAATGAAACACTATTTGTTGCCTCGTTTGTAGCATTGTCAACGGCCTTAATATCAACAGTATGCTGGCCATCAAATAGAGCCGTGAATTCACAGGACATATTTGTGCCCACATCCTCCCATGAGCTGTTGTCTGCTCTCACTTCGTAGTGATTGATTCCGCTTGTAGTATCACTTCCAGTCCATTGAGTTGTAAGAGAGGAGGTGTTGAAGATTGCTCCTGATGCAGGTAATATTATGCTTAGTGCAGGAGCGTTTGTATCAACTGTGAATGTTGCGGAAGATGTTGCTTCGTTTGTGGCGTTATCAACTGCTTTTATATCAATAGTGTGCTGGCCATCAAATAGGGCAGTGAATTCATAGGACATATTTGCGCCCACATCCGTCCACGCGCCACCATCAATCTTTATCTCGCAGTGATTTATGCCTGCTGTTGTATCGGAGGCGGCCCACACAATGCTTACGGAAGATGTGTTGAAGATTGCTCCTGTTGCGGGTAATGTTATGCTTACCGCTGGTGCGGTCGTATCTATTGTAAATGTTACGGAATCCGCTGCTTCGTTGGTTGCGTTGTCAACGGCCCTAACTTCAACAGTATGAACGCCATCGGAAAGGTCGGTGAAGTCATAAGAGGTGTTTGTGCTCACATTCTCCCACGCACCGCCGTCTATCCTTACCTCATAGTGCTCTATACCACTACCATTATCCGAACCAGACCATGCAATCGTTACGGACGAGGAGTTGAAAACGGCATTATCCTGCGGAGAGGTTATTGTTATCGAGGGCACAGTGGTGTCCGGGACTTCAGTGGTGAAATGAAACGAATAGATGCCTGCCAGAGCATTCCCGGCCGTATCGTTCGCAGAGGTTACATTAATCCAGTATGTTGTGTTCACGGCAAAATCCGCATGGCCGAGGCTAGCCTGCTCATCTGTCGTGTTCCACGATTCGCTCCATCCGCCCGGATCCGGCTCGCAGGTGAAATTAAAGGTAGTTGTATTGATAGCTTCAGATAAGTTTATTATTACGGTCTGGCCCGCAGAGACATTCACGGCAGCATCCGCCGGAACTGTACCCGTAACAGTGGGAGCGGTCCCGTCATAAGTATAGGAAAAAGCCTCCGGTGCATCCCCTTCAACGGGTTCGCCCTCATCGTCACCCACAGCCATCCAGCCGTAAACCCCGTCTGCCGGAATTGTCCATGCATAAGAGCCGTCAATCTCCGTATCATTGCCGATAAATGTCCATGTGCTACCGTTATCCACAGTGTAATAAAGGCCCACCGATGATGTGTTCGTGCTGTTGGTGTATGTTATGGTTATGTTCGCAGTATTGGAAGGGCCCGCGTTTGTCGGGCCTGTGGCTGTTGCTGTCCTCGGCTCCGGCTCTGCCGTGAAGGCCTCCGTTCTGCTGATGTTCATCTTCACGCTGCGGTTGTTGTTTATGAACGAAACGCCCGGATAGGAAACGGACACCGTGTAATCATTGTAATCTATCGTCGTGCTGGAATTCTGCCAGTAGTCCTTCAAAACAATCCATTTCACATACCCGTTCTCATCGGTTGTGAAGTTCCTGTCGTATGTGCCGTTCGCATTGTCGGTTATATGAACGGTTGCGTTGGGGATCGGTTGGCCGGTGGAGTCGTTGACATAGATGTGGAGGTACCAGTTAACGGTGAGGTTGGTATTGCTGTTTTGAAATACTACTTTCGAAGGAGCAAAACTTGTGTTAGTAACGATAAAGTAGGCGTCAGCTATTGAGAGGTCCCATAGTGCCGTATTCGTTATGCTTGTGTTGGTAATAGTCAGCGTTCTACAGGAAGAAGAGGCAATGCCGTAATTTCCGCCTTTAGCGTCAATA
>JAJSAE010000013.1 GCA_024281315.1 archaeon
AGACGCATGTTATCGGTAGAACACTGAACGACCTGAGCACCATAGACAACACAATGGCCGTGTGGCTTCATGTGACTAATGCCGGTGATGGCAACCTGACTGTTAGGGGAAATGCCCCTACGAGCACGACGATAACGCTGAACGCCGGCTGGAATCTTGTGAGTTATTCCGCATCGACATCGGTCTTAATGGACTCTGCATATCTGCCGAGTTCGGTTACGAAGGTTGGTCAGTACAATGGAACCGCAACATACCTTGTATCCGAGGTTGACACATCCGTAACAGACTTCGTGCCCGGTAACGGATACTGGCTCTACAGCACTGCGGATGCCATATGGACAGTGACATACTAAAAACACAAACAAAACCCCTTTATTTTTCCTTTATTTTTTCTATGGACATAACACTTGAAGCTGTTGATATATGCGCCTATGGCCGCACGCAATCTTTAATTATATAGTGAGTTTTCTCTATGCTCATGCGAGAGTAGCCAAGCCAGGTCAAAGGCGACAGACTCAAGATCTGTTCCTTAGTGGTTCGCCGGTTCGAATCCGGCCTCTCGCACCATCCTCTGCCGCATGTTTCTCAGGGACGGGAAATGATTAACACAGCAATCGCTTTCTCTCACCCCTCCCTCAATAACGATCTAAAGTGCGGGGATTATTTCACTGAAGTTTGAACTGAATAAGCAGCACTCATAAAATAAGGGCGAGGAAGAGAGCCATTACAAAGGCAATCCATGCATCCATGAGCACAAGGACGGCGAATATAGCGGCTATGGTGCGCGAGGCCGCCAGTATCTTCGCCAGCGTACAGGAACCGAACACGGATATTTCTGCGGTTGAGTATGAAGTGAGGACTTCGGCCTCTTCCATATCTGCGATTGCTTCGACAACCACTCTTTCACATTCATCCTCTATGGCATCTCCATCTCTCACCCCAATTGGATTATATCCACTGCTGACCGTATTGACTATATGATTGTCCGTGGTCAGGACCTCCGCCATTTCTACCTTTCCGGAAATTCGCTGAAGTATTTTTTCCCTCAGGCCGGGGACCATGTTGTTCCCGTCCAGCAGAATATAAGCCATCTTAATCCCGTCTGTGTCCACCACAAGCGCCTTTATGCCCTCAGGCCCTATATCTTCTCTGGAATTCAGACGAACGCTCATCCCGATACCTGCTTTTACGATATTTGCGTCTTCCTGCTTCCTGCGGGAGATTTCTGAGATTGAATCTATTATGGCATGTGCATGCGGAGAGCCAAAGTCCACCTTTTTTGCGGAGGAAGTACAGGAGTTGTGAGCATCCACTAAGGCAAGGTCGTATTCCGTCTTCTCTCCCGCTATGTATGCAATAGATGGGTCCACATCCTCCGTTTCGTCGGGTGCAAATGTTTCGGTTACCAGCAAAGTATTTCCGAACCTCTGGCCCACGAGACGGATGGAAATGTCCGCATATTTCCTTTTCTGTGTTATGGGAGGGGCGGCTCCGCTCTTTTCCAGACCGGAAAGTATCATCTCCCTTACAGCAGTTATCAGTTTCTCTTTCTCTTTTTGGCTTACCGGATTAAAATCATGCGAGGAGGGGCCGTGGGGGTTCAGTATTTCCCACCCGTTGACGCTTTGATTGATTTCCTGCGGAAGATTGCCGCCTCCTGTGGTTCCGAACGGCCCGGGATGTGCGGTGTGTACGAGCATTCCTATGTTTCCTCGCCGTCTGGAGAAGCCTATGAAATTCATATGTATCTCAGTTGCTTCCGAAAAAACCGTAAATATCTTCTCGAGCCCTTCTTTTGCCCTCTCACTGTTGCCCATCTCATACTCCACCATCCAGCGGATAAGATTGAGACCAGCTCCGTCGGTTCCTTTTCTGAGACCGATATCTATTAATTTTATGAACAGGTGGGAGAGTACGAGAGCGAGGAGAAGGGTGAGAAGAAAAAGTTCCGCTTCGGAAATCCCTATACCGTAGAGGGCGGCGTACCCCACGATTGAAATGACAGGCTGAGTTACGGCAAGAACTATGGCAGAGGGGCGTCCGGGAAGAATCATGATGGCTACATATGCATATCGTATCCAGCCCCCATATGCGATGAGAACAATCAATGCTTCTCTCGTTTCTATGTGAAAGATATGTGCACCCAGGTTTATTGAGCTGTATCCGAGAGAAACAAAGAACAGGACAGCCAGTGAAAGAAACATGTTTGTTCTCAGCCGGAATTCTTCCCCCATGAGTCTGGCAAAAAAGACACACAGTATTGCAGAGAGATAGGCCGGAATGGCGAATATTATGAGGCTGCGGTAGAAGGAATAAAGGATGGTGAGCGCCCCCATCTGCAGGGCGATAAAATAAGATAATACGATAATCAGGGCGGCACTGTGATACCATCTGTATGAACGGACCAGAAAGCGGCCGTACTTCGTTAAGTGTATGGAATCGGATATGGACGAGGCCATGGATGGGGAACAATTATACGCTATAAATAAGTTGGGATGGGTTAAGAAAAAAATAGAAAAAAGTTTGGGGAGAACCTCAGACTTCCGGTACGGGAGCAATGAACCCATCGTCCATCATTGTTTTCGTGAGGTCCCTGCTCCTTTTTATTCTTGCCTCTGCAGTTTCGTAGAGTTCCTGTCTGGACGGCTTTAACCTTGCAATTCCCTGCTCTATGGCCTTCATGCCGACGGCAACCGCCTCTCTGGGGAAGACCTCCCACTCGTCCATGTTCGGTATGATGTACTCAGGCGATAGCCCCTTCTCTTCCGCCACTTTTGCAAGTTCGTAAGCGGCAGCAATTGCCATCTCATCCGTTATCGTCTTTGCCCTCACATCAAGAGTTCCCCTGAATATGCCGGGGAACCCGAGGGAATTATTGACCTGATTGGGGAAGTCGCTTCTTCCGGTTCCGATGATTACCGCACCTGCTTCCTTTGCATCCCACGGCCAGATTTCCGGCAGGGGATTCGCCACCGCAAAAACAATAGCGTTATCCGCCATATCCACCACCCACTCCTTCTTTATGGTCCCCGGCTCGGACTTGGAAGCGGAAATCATAATGTCAGCACCTTTCATTGCGTCCTTTATACCACCCACGATGCCCTCACCGTTGGTGACCTGCGCATAGTGCCACTTGTACGGATTGGAGTCCTTCTTCTCCTCAAGGTCCTTCCTGCCGGGATGCAGAGTGCTCTTGCTGTCCACCATAACAATATTCTTTTCGGCCACACCTGCGGCGATGAGTATTCTGACAAAGGCTATATTGGCCGCGCCGGTTCCGACTATGGCGAATTTTGCCTCCTCCATCTTCTTTCCCACATACTTGAGGGCGTTTATTGTTCCTGCAAGTTCCACCGATGCAGTCCCTTGCTGGTCGTCGTGCCATACGGGAATATCCATTTCCTTTCTCAACCGGTCCAGAATGTAGAAGCACTTTGGGTTGGAAATATCCTCGAGGTTTATGCCTCCGAGCCCGGGCTGAAGAAGTTTTACCGTTTCGATGAACTTTTCCGGGTCTTTTGTGTCCAGCATAATCGGAAATGCGTCAACTCCGCCGAGATACTTGAAGAGCAGGGCCTTCCCTTCCATGACAGGGAGGCCAGCCTCCGGCCCTATATCACCGAGGCCAAGTACTCTTGTGCCGTCGGATATGACAGCGACGGTATTCCACTTGTTTGTATGTCTGTACACCTGCTCCTTATCTGCTTCAATGTCCCTGCACGGTTTGGCCACACCGGGGGTATACCAGATGGCAAAATCGTTGAAGTCCCGCACTGGGACCTTGGACACCACTTCTATCTTCCCGCCGTAGAACGGATGGTAGGCCTCTGCAAGCCGGGCCGGTTCCTCCGCCCTTTTCAGAAGTTCTTCCTTCGTAACTTTCTCTTCGGGCATAGTATCACCTGAAGAGCGCATACATCCTTTTATCTTAAAGTTATCCCTCAGTTATCTCTTCTGTTAGGAGCGGGCATAATATTGACTCTCTTTTTGCACATATCTGGGGCATGCAAATAGATAGACTTAAATATACTCTGTTTTTCCCTTCGGGCAGGAAGGCGTTACAATGGTAACCGAAGCCGAAAAACAAAGGCTCCTCGAAAGAGAAGCGGCAACGATACCTCGCGGCGATGTGTATATCGTTGAGGAAAGGTGTAAGGGATGCGGACTCTGCATAGCGTTCTGCCCCAAGAAAGTTCTGGTAGAATCGGACAGAATCAATGAAAAGGGATATCATCCCCCTGAACTGGTGGAAAAACCGCCGGTGGATGTCTGTATTAACTGCGGATTCTGTGAGAGAATCTGCCCCGATTTTGCCATTTTTGTAAAAGAAAAGAAGGTGAATAACAGTGAGCAGTAAAGACATTGCGGCAGACGAGTTCCTGAGTGGGGACGCTGCTGCCGCCGAAGGTGCTATTGCGGTAGGTTGTCGTTTCTTCGCCGGCTACCCGATTACCCCTTCCAGCGAAGTGGCAGAGAGAATGGCCAGAAGACTGCCCGAAGTGGGAGGAATCTTCATTCAAATGGAGGATGAGCTCAGTTCCATTGCGGCCATACTCGGAGGTTCTTGGGCGGGGAAGAAGAGTATGACCGCTACATCCGGTCCGGGATTCAGCCTAATGATGGAGAACTACGGTCTCGGGATAATGACGGAGACGCCAACGGTCATAGTTAATGTTCAGAGAGGCGGCCCTTCCACCGGCCTCCCCACACTGCTTGGACAGGGAGAGTTTATGCAGGCGAGATTCGGAACCCACGGCTCTCTCGAGGCCATCGCCCTCTCGCCGGAATCCCCGCAGGAATGCTTTGACTTCGCAATAAGGGCTTTCAATCTGGCGGAGAGATTCAGGACACCGGTCATTCTGCTTATGGACGAGTCCGTGGGCCATCTTTTCGAGAAGGTGCGTATCCCTCCTCAGAGGAATATTGAAGCTGTGAGTAGAAAACTGCCCGAAGAAGTTCCATATCCTCCATTCAGAGCGGATGAGGACCTTGTACCACCTATGCCTCCTCTTGGAGACGGGCATCATATCCATGTAACCGGTCTCACTCATGATGATGAGGGAAGGCCGGAGATGACACCGAAGATGCAGGAAGAACTGATGGGCCGCCTCGTTAACAAGATAAGACTATACAAGGATGAAATAATGGATATTGAGGAGGATGGAATTGATGATGCCGATATTGTCGTTGTTGCTTATGGAATTACTGCCAGGTCTGCCAGGCGTGCTGTTACTCTTGCGAGAGAAAAAGGCATTAAAGCGGGACTTTTCAGGCTGAAGACCGTATGGCCGTTCCCCACTGAACGATTGAGAGAACTCGCAGAACAGGGAAAGAAGTTTGTTGTTGCAGAAGTGAATACGGGACAGGCCCTTATAATGGTTGAACAGGCCACCAGAAAAGATGCTGTTTTCGTCGGCAAATACGGCGGTGAACCGCATAAGCCGTTTGAGATACTGAACGGAATAGAGGAGGCTTTGCATGCCGATAATTAAAGCGGATAAATACCCGCTGGACCCATATTTGAGGACAGAGAGACTCCCGCATGTCTGGTGCCCCGGCTGCGGCCTCGGTATTGTTCTAAATGCATTTTTAAGGGCAATGCAGAAGCTGGGAATGGACCCCGATAAGACCGTGGTTGTTTCCGGGATAGGCTGTACCGGGAGAACCGCGGGATATGTAAAGATGGACTCTTTCCATACCACACACGGAAGAGCAATCCCCTTCGCTCTGGGAATCAAGGCCGCAAGACCTGACCTAAATGTCGTGGTATTCAGCGGAGACGGAGACCTCTTCTCCATCGGTGGAAACCATATAATCCACGCTGCCAGAAGGAACATAGATATCACGGTCATAGCAGTTAACAACTTTATTTACGGTATGACTGGAGGACAGCTGGCCCCCACCACTCCAGAAACATCCATTACCACCACTTCACCGTATGGAAATCTTGAATCGCCATTCAACATGGCAGGGCTTATGGCAATAGCAGGAGCGTCGTATGTGGCAAGATGGACGACCGTTCATGCAAGAAGACTGGAAAAAGGGCTGGAAAAGGCTCTGAGCAAGAGAGGTTTTTCTTTCGTGGAAGTTATGTCTCCATGCCCGACCGCATTCGGAAGGCGGAACAAGATGAAGGGAATCATAGATTCTATGATGTATTATCAGAAATACGCGATTATAAAGGATAATCCAAACCCCCTTGACGGTGTCATAAAGCCCAACGAGAAGTTTGTTATCGGTGAATTTATGGACGCAGAAGATGAGCCGACCTTTGACGATAAACTATGGGAACTCACAAAGAGAGATTTTCTGGAGACCAGTCAGGCGGACAGAGCCAAATGGATACTGGAACACAGAAGACATCTGGAAACCCTTGCGACCCTGATTGCAGGGGAGAATATTGCACCTCAGGAGGGTGAGATGGATGAGTAGAACCGAGATCAAGATTGGCGGTTTCGGCGGCCAGGGTGTTATACTTGCAGGCCTTGTGCTTGCAAGAGCTCTGAGTCTCTATGAGGGAAAGCAAGCTGTATTCACACAGGAATACGGTGCGGAGGCAAGAGGCGGGTCTTCCGCATCCGGAGTTGTCATAGACGATGAGAGAGTGGATTATCCGTACCCCCTCAATCCGGATATAATGGTCCTGATGTCGCAGGGAGCCATGAAGACATATCTGCCCCTTATGAAAGATGGGGGAATACTGATTATAGAGAAAGACCTTGTCCGGCTGGATAAAATTCCCGAAAGTGTGGGTGAGTTCCACAGCATACCAGCAACGAAATTAGCCGAGGAAGTCCTTCATAATAAAATAGTGACTAACATAATCATGGTTGGCTTCATTGCAAAGGTTACCGGTGTGGTTAGCAAGGAGAATATAAAGAGGTCGGTTCTGGAGATGGTTCCGGCGAAGGTGCGGGAACTCAATGACAGAGCTTTTGAAACCGGATACAACTATGACGAGGGAGCAGAATGAGCCAGAATATAGGAGTTTATGTGTGTCACTGCGGTGGCAACATATCGGATACGGTTAATGTTGACGAGGTTGCAAAGTATGCTGAGAATCAGGATGATGTTGTGGTTGTCAGGAGCATATCCCACATGTGCTCCGAAGAGGGGCAAAAAGCAATTATTGACGACATCAACGAGAAGGGGCTGGATAAAATCATAGTCGCAGCCTGTTCCCCCCAGTTCCACGGCCCCAGATTCAGAAAAGTGGTGGAGAAGGCCGGTCTCAATCCTGCCATGGTGGAGATGGCGAACATCAGGGAGCAGAGTGCATGGCCCCACTTTAACAACAAGAAGGCGGCAACGGAGAAGGCAAAACTGCTAACAAAGGCAGCAGTCAACAATATGCGGGACATGGAACCGGTTGTACCGGAAAAGATGAAAATAGGAAAGAATGTTCTGGTTGTCGGAGCGGGGATTGCAGGAATTCAGGCCTCTCTTGACCTTGCGGACTCGGGTTTCAATGTATATCTGGTGGAAAAGAAGCCGATGATAGGGGGACATATGGCCCAGCTGTCCAGGACATTCCCGACCAATGACTGCGCATCCTGTATCCTTTCCCCAAAGATGGCCGATGCAGCGGAGCACCCGAATATCCATCTTTACACATATTCCGAGATAGAGAGCGTCGAAGGAACAATCGGGAATTTCAGGGTAAAAATAAAGCGGAAGCCCACCTATGTTGACCCGAAAAAGTGCACCGCTTGCAACTCCTGTACGGAGGTCTGCCCCACTCTTGTACCGGATGAGAATAACGAGGGACTGGCCCTGAGAAAGGCCATATATCTTCCTTCACACATAGCAATTCCCCATTCATATGTTCTGGACGAGGATTCCTGTCTGGGCCTGCAGCCGATAGCGTGCGGCAAGTGCGTGGAAGCCTGCGAGGCGAATGCGATAGATTACGAGCAGAAACCGAAGCATATCAGCGTAAAGGCGGATACAATCATTGTAGCCACGGGATTCGATATATTCGATGCAAAGAGAAAGCCCCAGTACGGCTACGGAAGATACGAGAATGTTATCAATGCCCTTGAACTGGAAAGGATGATAGTGGAAGCGGCAGAAGGCTCGCCTCTCCGGCCATTCGGAAAGAAGGTTGCATTTGTCCAGTGTGTCGGCTCAAGAGATGTTACTGTTGGAAACCCCTACTGTTCGAGAATCTGCTGCATGTATGCCACGAAATTGTCAATGCTGCTCAAGGGAATGATCCCGGATGCAGATGTCAGTGTATTTTACACGGACCTCAGGTCATTCGGGAAAGGATATGAGGAGTACTACAAGAGGGCGCAGGAGATTGGAGTTAGATACATAAGAGGCCGCCCCGGTGAGATGTACGAGAACCCGAAGAACAAGAAGATAAACTTGAAGGTCGAAGACACTCTTACCAGAGACATTCTTGATGATGACTACGACCTCGTGGTTCTGTCTGTCGGTCTTGAACCGAGCAAGGGAACAAAAGAGATTGCACAGATGCTGAAAATTCCTCAGAGTTCCGATCGATTCCTTCAGGAAGCGCATCCCAAGTTCAAACCGGTTGATACCGCGATAGACGGTGTGTTCATAGCCGGAACCGCACAGGGGCCGAAGGACATTCCCGATACGGTGGCACAGGCCGGAGCCGCTGCGGCAAGGGCTATAAGACTTATGAATAAAGGAGAGTTCGAGATGGACCCGGTAAAGGCATTCGTTCACGAAGAACTTTGTACCGGCTGTGGGGACTGCGTAGATGCATGTCCGGTCAGCGCCATAAGCATGGCCGGAAGCATCGCTACCATCAACCCGCCCGTTTGCAAGGGTTGCGGCTCCTGTATATCATCCTGCCCCACGGAGGCAATAGACCTGAAACTCTTCACGAACAAGGGTGTAAGAGACAAGATAAGCGGCATTCTTGAGGGTAAAAAATCAGGAGAAAACAGAGTGATTGTCTTTGCGGATGATATGTGCACATACCGGCTGGCCGATGGGGTTGGAACGGCGAAAATGGAATACACATCGGATGCGTATATCGTGAGGGTTCCTTCAAGTAGCCGTGTAACTCCCAGAATTCTGCTGGAAGCGTTCGAGAAGGGTGCGGATGCTATTTTCATAGGGGAGTGCGAAAAAGCAGTTTCCCCATACCCGGATACTCACGGACCCATAGAAATGAGCATTTTCGCCGTAAAGAAAGTACTGGAAAAGGCGGGAATTGAACCAGACAGAATAATCTTCTCGCCGTTTGTTACGGTGATGTTCAAGGGCTTTGTCGGCAAGGTGAACAAACTGGCGGAGATGGCTAGAAAACACGGCAATATTCCCGAAGAAAAAAGAAGGAATCTGGTGAAAATGCTTGAGGAGGTGGATAGATGACTGCCGTCATCAAGGTGAAGAAGAAAAACAGGGAGTTTCTCCTGAAAACAGAAGAGATGAGCGGAGAGCATATAACAATGTGCGAACAGTGCGGAATCTGCACCACCAGCTGTCCCATGACCGAAGATATGGATATCTCACCTGCAAGCATAATTCATCTCGTTCAGATAGGAGATGAAGGGGTTCTGGACTCAACTGCAATATGGTTGTGCGCCTCCTGCTATACCTGCACAGTGAGATGTCCCCGCGGCATAGACCTATCTGCCATAACCGAAGCACTTCGTCAGCAGACCCTGAGAAAATCCATTGATTACATAGATATAAACAGCATTGACAGAAAGGAGCTGGAAGAACTGCCAGCCATTGCCCTTGTCAGTGCCCTCAGAAAATATACGAGTTGATAGTATGAAAAAATTTCCGTATTACCCAGGATGTACTTTGAAACAGGCGGCCACGCATTTTGGTGAATCCGCAATCGCTTCCGCCAAAGCGGCAGATATTGAGTTGGTGGAGATTCCCAGATGGAACTGCTGCGGAGCCGTATCCTCCCTTACATCGGATGACCTGATGCACCATGTTGCCCCCATAAGAAATCTTGTCAGGGTGCAGGAGATGAATCAGGAAGGTCTTGTGGATAACGAATACGACCTTATCGTTTTCTGTTCCATGTGTTTCAATGTTCTGAAACGCTCCAACGAAAGGGTTAGAGAGGACCCGGAGATGCTAAAAACTATAAACCAGTTCATGGATACGGAGCAGGACTACGAGGCGAAAGTCAATGTGGTGCACTTTCTCGAGACCCTGAAAGAGATTGGTTGGAATAAGATAGAGAGACAGGTAAAGAAGCCTCTGAAAGGACTCAAAATCTCCGCTTATTATGGCTGTACGCTTCTCAGGCCGAGAGGAATAGGAATAGACGACCCTGAAGCACCCACGATAATGGATGATTTCATAAGGGCCATGGGGGCGGAGCCGGTAAGCAATCCCTATAAATCCCTCTGCTGCGGCAGTTACCATACGGTGGGTGACAACAAGGAATTGGTTGCAGACAGAACCTACAAGATTGTGAACGCCGCAAGGGAGAATGGGGCGGAGATGATAATAACAAGCTGCCCACTCTGCGCATACAACCTTGATAACAGGCAGAAGGAAACAAAGGAGAAATATCCTGAGTTCAAACAGATGCCTGTGATATACTTCACCCAGATAATGGCACTGGCCACGGGGATGGAGGATAGAGCTGGTTTTAATGGTAATTATATCGATTCAAGACCGCTCCTAAGGGAGCACGGTTTTCTGGAGGGCTGAAAATGACTGAAGAAGAGAAGAATATGATAACAGTGCACATAATGGGAAAAGCGCATGAGGTTCCTGCCGGTCTCACCATAATGAAGGCGATGGAGTACGCAGGCTACCAGTTTATAAGAGGTTCCGGATGCAGGGCGGGATTTTGCGGTGCGTGCGCAACGGTTTACAGGCTTGCCGGCGAATACAAACTAAGAACGGCACTGGCGTGCCAGACCGCAGCGGAGGATGGAATGTTTTTAACACAACTTCCATTTGTTCCGGCCAACAGACAGGAATACCATGTGGCGGAGATAGAACCGGGTCCGGGAACGCTTGCCGAGTATTTTCCAGAGATTACGAGGTGTGTTTCATGCAACACATGCACCAAGTCCTGCCCGCAGGACCTTGATGTTATGGATTATATACAGATGTCCATCAGAGGGGATTTCGAGGCGGTTTCAAAGCTCTCGTTTGACTGCATACAGTGCGGTCTCTGTGTGGCGAGATGTCCCGCCGAAATATCTCATTATCATGTTGCTCAGCTTGCCAGAAGACTCTACGGAAAGTATCAGTCTCCTGTTCCGCAGCATCTCATGACTCGGCTGGAAGAAATAGAGGCAGGGAAGTTCGACGAGGCAATATCCGAACTGAAATCCCTGAATGCAACAGAACTGGAAGAGAGGTATACGGCCCGTGAAATCGAGAAAATAGAGAGAGGGGAGGTGATGGACGAATGAAGCTTATCGGCGGCTACACGGAAGAGATGAGGGAATCCATTGAGAAGGTGGAGAAGACAAGGGACAGGAGAATGAAGATGGAGTTCGAGGCCATGTCTATGGCCGAAAGGGATGAAGTCCTCAACAAATACCATCCGGACTACAAGCCGGAACTGAAAAGGACGGTGTCTCTCGGTCCGAACAAAGGGGATATAGCACCGAACGAAGTTGTTGACCTTCTGGAGGCCCATCCCCTGATTACGGAGAAAGACATCGATCTGACAAAAATAGACTACGATGTGGACCTTCTAATTATAGGCGGCGGGGGCGGCGGAACCGTGGCGGCCCTGTGGGCGAACGATAACGGAATCCCGGCGGAGAACATCCTCATGGTTACGAAACTAAGGCACGGCGATGCGAACTCCATGATGGCCCAGGGCGGAATACAGGCTGCGGACAGGGAAGAAGACAGCCCCATACTTCACTATCTGGATGCCATAGGGGGCGGACACTTCGCAAATAAACCGGATCTGGTGGAGGCCCTTGTAAAAGATGCGCCATTCATACTGAAATGGCACGAAGAACTGGGTGTTCAGTACGATAAAAATCAGGATGGAACCTATATGGAGAGGGCAGGAGGCGGGACATCCAGATTCAGGCTCCACTCCTCCAAGGACTACACCGGAATGGAGATAATGAGGGTCATAAGGGACGAATTCAGGAATAGAGAAATACCTGTTCTTGAGTTCACACCTGCAATAGAACTTTTAAAGGACGATGAGGGGAATGTTGCGGGAGCCGTGCTTTACAACATGGAAACCGAACAATACTTCGTTGTCAGGGCAAAGGCAACCGTTCTGGCCACAGGAGGGTTCGGAAGGCTGCACATACAGCAGTTCCCCACCACCAACCACTATGGAGCAACTGCGGACGGACTCGTCATGGCATACAGAGCCGGCGCAAAGCTGAGGGACCTTGATACGGTTCAGTATCATCCGACAGGAGCGGCGTATCCCGAACAAATTGTCGGCCTTCTCATAACGGAAAAAGTCAGAGGCATGGGTGCACAGCCTGTTAACAAAAACGGGGAACTCTTTGTGTTTCCTATGGAACCAAGAGATGTGGAAGCTGCGTCCTTCATCCGCGAATGCTACGGCAGGGGAAACGGAGTTGAGACGCCCACGGGAATGCACGGAATCTGGCTTGACTCTCCCATGATAGAGGAGATTAATGGCGAGGGAGCAATTCACGAAGGTCTTGACGCAATGTACAGAATGTACAACCGGTTCGGCATTGATATGACAAAAGACCCTATTCTTGTCTATCCGACACTTCACTACCAGAACGGAGGTGTGGAGATTAATGCTAACGCACAGACCAGCATACCCGGCCTCTTTGCAGGCGGAGAGGTCGAAGGGGGTGTTCACGGCAAAAACAGGCTCATGGGTAATTCCCTCCTTGACTACAATGTTTTCGGGAGACGGGCGGGCATAAGTGCGGCAAAGTGGGCCCTGAAGCGGTCGAAACCGGGGCAGCTGACGCTCAATCATGTATCTTCATATGAAAGGCAGATGATGGATGCAGGCATAAAGACCGAAAGAAGGTCCCCCATGCTTCTGCCCGATTACAGAGGAAAGAAAGTACTGGCAAGAATGCTTGACGATGTTCTGTAAAAACCCTTTTTCAATCTATTTTTTCTTATGTGTCAAAGCATCAGAATCTTTTACCGCACCCTATGCAGTATGCCTCTCCCGTAGCAGGGTCCAAAACAATATATCCCCCGCAATAGGGGCAGATGTTTCCCTTCGGTTCCGGCTCTTTTGAACGCTGAAAAACAAGAAAGAAAAAGATGGCTCCGAATCCAAGTGCGAATGGGATGCCCATCAGGGTGTAGAAAAGTGCGGCCGAGGATATGCCGCCAAGGCTCTCGGATGGCATTTCCTCTCTGATATACTTCTTTCCCAGCAGAAACATCGCCGCACTTATACATGCAAAGAGTATCAGGGCCATTCCGTTCAATAGTGCAGAGGACGGTGTTCCGTCCAGTCGTATATCTCCGTTGTATAAAATAACAAGTCCTGCGGCCGTATATACGAAGGCGGAGCCGAGGTAGAGCGTAAGGCCCGCCCGGAATCTGGCTATTGCATCCTTTCTCACATCATTTTCGCTGAACACAGGAAGAGATTGCGCTGTTGCTATTTATTGTTTGCCCCAGCAGGGCGGCCAGAAATCTTATATATGCAAAGGAGATTGAAGAGCGTGCAAAAAAGGGATAAAGCGCAGATATATGCGAGCGAGCGGGATGCCAGAGTCAGGTTCCTTGCCGTGTCCATTGCAATTTTGGGCATAGCAAACATAGTTATGGTCTTCGTGGCTGGACTGATGGATATACGACCGCACCCGCTTGTCAGCTCTTTCAATGAAGCGGGAACTTTCCTCACTCTTATGACCGGTCTCTTTCTGGTATTTATAAGCTATAAACTCCTGAAGAGGGAGAGATTGTTCTGGTCGATAACCATCATTTTCATCATATTCTCTCTGTTCTCAAACGGCATAACCGGTGCGACTACCAATCTGATTAACATTGCTCTGGACCTTCTTCTTATGATATTTGCCATGCTTATCAAGGACGATTTCTCTGAGATGACGCACGGCCTGAACACGCAGCATATAGCGGGACTGACATCCATGGCCGTAACATTGATATACGGGGTTCTCGGGTGCATGGCTCTGGGGGCACAGTTCAGCCCGCAGATTACAACATGGGACGAGGCAATCTACTTCACGCTGACCACTCTTACCACTGTGGGCTACGGAGATATTCATGCGGCCACGGACCAGAGCCGGCTTTTTGTGTCATCCCTCCTTGTCTTCGGCGTTTCTTCATTCCTTTATGCTATTACAGTATCCCTTCTCCCACTGGTGGAAAGAAAAATAAAGCAGGTGTTGAATGTGTTAGAAAATGTGATGAAGAATATGAAAAACCATATTATAATATGTGGTGTGTGCGACGAAACGGTTGCTTTGGTGGAATACCTCAAAAGCGAGGGGATAGACCTTGTCATCCTTGTTCCCAAAGAAAACATGAGGGATGAAATAATCAAAATGGGGGTATATATAATGGAAGGGGACCCCAGCGAGGAAGAACTCCTGAAAAGGGCGAAGATTGATCAGGCGCGGGCGATTATAGCCGCATCTACCAATGACGCACAGGATGCCCTCATAATTCTAACGGCAAAACAGCTGAGAAAGGACATAAAAGCGGTTGCTCTTGCTACCAGTGCGGAGAACAAGCGAAAACTGCATCAGGTAGGGGCTGATGTGGTTATTTCCCCGAGAATCATAGGCGGCAGGCTTCTGGCCAAAGCGGCTGTTGGAGAGGAGCTGAAAATAGACCTGTAGATTATTACCCCTCTATCTCATCGAACACATAGTCTTCCCATTCTCTTATGCCCAGCACGATCTCAAACTCAGGGGGTGTGAGAATCGGCTTCTCGTATCTGGCGCTCTCGTCTATGGCAACTCTGGGGCATGAAGTGCTGACCCACGCATCCAGCTTAAAGACATTCAACTGCTCAGGCGTAAAGAAGTTCATGGTTATGATGTGCGCCTCCTTGTCGTGCATCTCTGCCAGCTTCTTCAGCCGCAACGCTTCGGCCATTCTCCACTGGCCCGTCTTGGTTCCCACAAGGATTCCGAAGGAAGCGGCATCGGCAGCGGCGGTTATCCTTCCGAACCTCTTCCTCAGCATCTTTTCCATGTTCTCCGAAACATCCCTTATTTTCCCGCTGTACGGGTCGGCCACGATTACCGTTTTTCCCGTGGAAAGTGCGGCCCCGAGAGGATGGAAATCACCGCTTCCTATGAAAAGATACGCATCGGCATTTACCGCCTTTGCGGAGGAGAAGTTGCAGCCGAGCACCTGACCCGGGTACATAATCCTGCCATCCCCCTCTCCGACCAGACATTTGAAATGCTCAGAGAGCACGGAACATGCCGCCTCGATGCTGTGGATGTGCTGTATGGAGGTGATAATCCCTATCCTGCTCTCTTCGCCATATCCCATATCCTTTAGAAAAGAAACCGCCCTTAATACGAGGTCATCAATGCCTACCTGCGC
Source organism: archaeon (assembly GCA_024281315.1). Classification (GTDB taxonomy): domain Archaea; phylum Thermoplasmatota; class Thermoplasmata; order JAJSAE01; family JAJSAE01; genus JAJSAE01. The sequence goes on from JAJSAE010000013.1 coordinate 15,478, forward strand.
TCGCAATTCCACATAAACGACATTGCCGGCATGTATGGATGGTATGGGTGAGTGGCCGTAGTGGACGAGTCCGTCGGCACCATGATAACGAATCGGCTCCAGAGCAAGGTCGCAGGCACCGAAGCACGGGTCTCCCGATACAATGGTGTTCTCCACTCCTCTCGCCTTCAGTTCTCTCTCCACATCAAAAGCGAAGGTTTTAATCCCCTCGGGAAACTGGAGCAGGACGGTTTTCCAGCCCCTTTCCTTCGCCTCTTTAGCAACGCGGTCGTGCTCGAAATCGTAATCCATCAGACCGCCTCCCCCAGAACAGCCAGCACATTCTTCAGGTCGGTGACAAAATCGTCTATCATTTCTTCGGTTACATGGGGCATGACAACGATTCTAAGGCCGGGCGGATTTCTTGAAACGGAGAGGGCCCAGCCGAAGCGCTCCATCTCCTCCCTCACCGCATCGAGATTTTCGAACGCAAAGGAAACAATATTCATATACGGCTCCACAACAGGCCGGACACCTATCTCTCCCACCCTCTTCACGAGGTAGTCGGTGTTTTCGAGGCACTGCTTCACAATATTTCTGTATCCCTCTCTCCCAAGATGCTTTATAACCGCATAGGCACTTGCCACCGAGCCGCTGGCTCTTGTTCCAAGAAGACCGGCCTGTTTTGTCTTTGTGAGATACGGAGCTTCCGTGCTTATATTTTCTTCGCTCCCCATTCTGTGAAGGTGAGAGCCGCAGGGAAGTGTGGAAAGGCCCATTTTATGTGGGTCCAGCGTCATGGAAGAGACCGCATTCAGAGAGAAGTCGTAATCGGGAACGGAATAGCCGAGCTCCCTCATGAACGGCAGGACAAAACCTCCGAAGGCCGCATCCACATGAAGATATGTCCTCCTGTCAATTATTTTCGCTATCTCCTTTATCGGGTCCACAAGTCCCAGTTCGGTGGTTCCGGCCACTCCGATAACCAGAGCCACACTGTCATCAACGGCCTTTTCAAGGCTTCCGAGGTCCATGAGATAATTTTCGTCCAGAGGAACCTCTCTGCCCTCCATTCCCAGAATATTTGCTGCCTTTTTGAGGGAGAAATGAGCGCTTTTCGGAAAAACAACCCCTTTCTTTCCCGTAAGGTTTCTGGCAATCCACATAGCCGTGATATTGGATTCGGTCCCTCCGTCCGTGAGGCGGCCGGTTACATCATCTCCCGCAGACACAAGGGATTTCAGCATGGAGACCACGCTTTTTTCCATTTCGGCAGTGCCCGGATAAAGCCCCGGATTCCCCATGTTTGCCTCTATAAAGCGCATGTGCGCCCTTACCCCAATGGGGTGCGGTGCGGTGTACATGGAGTTGAGAATGCGGCCGTCCGAGAAAGAGTGGTTCATCCTGTAATAGAGCTCCAGTTCACTTTCCACTGCATTGACTGGCATTCCTTTCTCCTGCATGAAGGTGTGAAAACAGGAGGGGTTTATAAGGGTTTTGAAAGGATAGAATTCAGGGCTTCAGCCATAATGGAAAACAACCAGCATCCCCTTTTTAATCCGCACCTCTGCCTCATTCTCCACCATCTC
>JAJSAE010000014.1 GCA_024281315.1 archaeon
CACCTACGGTCACAGGTGCATCAATGTGATTTCTCAACACATAAATCCCTCCTTCATATGTTCCTGCCGGCGCATCCGAAGGTATGGATAATGTGGCGTTCAATTGTTTTGTTGCACCCCCGTTTAGAACAAAGGAGCTAGTATCTATATTCATCCAATCCCAATCTACTTTTTCAAGAAATTCCATCTTTATTGTCCACGGTTCGGATACGGGGGTTCCACCGAAAGCCTTAATCTGAATAGCAAGACCGTCATGGACCTGACTGAGTGGGTCTCTAATGGTCAGTTGAAGTATATTGGAATTAATACAATACTCTATTCTGTTCTGCTCGGCGGGGAATTCCAATATCTTATTTCCGTTATCAGTCCAATCGAAGAACTCCATCATGTTTGTATATCCATCAACATAAGGAACATATGCCGTGACTCTAAGGAGTTCCGTCTGCTCTGGAATATATGGCATAATATTAAGAACCCCGGGCGTATCTTTATCGTCGTAGAATTTCTTCATATCCATAGTGGTGTTGATTTCTCCGAGCTTATGGAATACTTCCCCTCTGACTTCGATATTCATAGGGGTGGCGTTTTCATTGGTGATGTTAAAGCTCTGAACATATGCGCTCCCAGGCTCTGCCAGTCTGACAAAATTAGAATATGTTTCACCGTGGAAGTCACCCGGAATCCATTCCGTCTGGTCAATAGATATGCCATCGTTCTGGGCCGCAATCTGGCATGCACGATATGCATTTATAAAGCCCGCTCCCTGTGAAAAGGTGTCATAATTCATGTTGTCAGCGCTTGACTTCAGTATATTCTTGGCAGTGTCTGCATCAGGATACTGGCCATGTGCTTCATAATAGGCCTGATAGACAAGAGCTAGAATGCCAGAACTTACGGCAACAGAGAGAGAATCCCCACTCCAGAGGTCCCATGCCCATTCGCCGCCATTCCATTCCCATGCCCCGCTGAACATATTTTGATCTACATTAAGCGGAGTATCACCATAGCAGAACGCTCCAGTGGCTACCACATCTGGTTTTGGATTCCCTGTCATGGTCGGCCCGCGGCCGGAAGAGGGTAAAACTTCGCCAAAGTGTGCATTCGGCCCGCCATCTCCATATAGCCGACCGAGGTCAGATGGGGCTTTTGGGTTGTAGTTTCTGTAATGGAAATTCGTTCCAATCCCCACGGTAATAACGCCTGCAGCAGCGCCAGGGGCGCTTATGGTATCATAGCCGTAAGCACCTACTGTACCCGACCCGCTTATTATAGCTGTTTTTCCCTCAGAGTATCCGGTGGAGATATAGTCGGCAAATCTTGAATATATGTCCCAGCCGCTCTGGGCGACAGCATAACTAAATGTATTTGACATTATGTTCGCTTCATCCCCCGTCCCTACAACACCATCATATCCCTCAGCAGCGAAATACCAGCCGTTGAATGGATCGCCACCGCGAATAGCAATGAGTTTTGCGCTGGGAGCAGTTCCCTTGACCAGTGTGTTACCATTTCCATCTTTGCCCAGACCTCTGGCAGCAATATCAGAAGCAACCTCCGTACCTTTAGAAGAGTCTGCTGAAAACTCACCGAAGAAACAGACGAGGTTTCCATTCAGAGGGGCAACATTAGAAACGCCTGTTCGTTTGGACAATACATCGGAATATGGTATCTTCAGAGCGTTATATTCATAACTTACCATCAGATTATCCGTGCTACCTACCGCATTTTTCAATGTAAAGTTGCCGTTGGAAATCCTTGTTCCTGGGTTAAGAGTGTAGTTCTCCGAAGGAACAAGTGCGCCGTTGAGATAAACATGGAAGGATGCAGGATTTATGGCTCCTTCAGTAAGGTTAAAGGTATCCTGTCCGTCTATTGTTGCGAGATTTTCGGATGTGGTGTTTGCTCTCGAAATAAAGTAAACCATCCCTCCGGAAAGGTCCTGATACCATGCGTCGTCTGCGGTCAAGTAGTAGTAATATGAACTGGCATAAACCGTTGAATTTTCCGGAGCCGCTGTATTTAAGAGCAGAATCCCCCCCTCATAGTCCACGGTATAATTGTCACCATAATGAAGTGCATTGACCGTCTCATCATATGTGTAGCTTGCATAGAATTCACTCCCTTTTGGAGGTGGGGAATCCAGGATAGTGACATATCCCGTGGCCCGATTAAGTGTATAATTTTCTCCTTCTCTTAATTCAGACCAGACATCCTTTGTATAATTATAATAGATGGTAAAGGAGGTTATGTTAGCTATATTAGTGTTTGGAAGGTTGAAACCCCATGAGCCGGTCTCCGAGCCTGTTGTGTTGTATACCGTCGAGTTGTCAAATACTTTCCATTCCATGATGTAGATGTGCTCGCTCCCTACAACCATATTTTTATGACTGAATTGGCCGTTGGTTCTCCCTCCGTTTCCGTCAAAAATTTTCTCTGGTCCCACAAGTAATTTTGTTTCGTCATCCATGTTTTTATAAATTGTTTCGCTGCGAACCTCTATAGGAATATAAGTATTATCTTGGTAAATGTATGCGGAACCGCGGCCGTTATATGGGCTGGTGATTGTGTAGTCATAACCTGTAGTGAAGATAGTGTCGTTTGAAGCGGGGGCCACATTCATGGTGATGGTTCCGTTAAGATAGTCCATTGTGTATTCTGTGTTAGAAACCGGTTCTGTTCTGTTGTATTCGAAATAGGCATAGAACTCCGTAATACCATAGTTGTTCAGAGGGTCGTCCCAATCGGTGTTGTTGAAATTCACATAGCCGGTCACATTGTCGAACCAGAACCAGCCAATGGCGGTTGGATCACTTGCGTTATAAACACCATCTCCCGGGAGGAAAAACTTAAGGAAGCCACTGTCGAAGGTCATGTTTCCGGATGGCACATTTGTTATGTTTCCATGCGGCAGGTAAAAGCCCCAGGGGGTGGTTTCGTTTCCATCGGTAGTATAAGCAACGGTATCGTTGTTGAAGGAAATATTGCGGGTAAATCTGTAGACATTCTCTGTGCCTGGAACGATATTGGTGTTGCCAAATGCTCCTTGAGTTATACTATTGTTTCCAATTATAAGAGTTTCGCGAGATGTGGAAGAGTATGTTTCTTTGTTGAGGACCTGATATGATTTGCCGTTAAAACTCAGATTGTAATTATCATCTAATTTCGCACCGAGAGAGGGCAGGATTCCCGCACTTTTGTTATATGCTCCGAAAAGAGAAGCGGGTTTTTAATCGCTGAAATCCTTGTCGTCGTCCAAGTCTACATAAACCGTATCATACACTCCTGCTTGGAACTCATCGGCGAGCAGAACCGCCACTGGCCTTCCGAAGAAGTAGGAAGCAAGGTTCTGATCTGGGTGATAACCGAGGTGATAAACACCACTCTCACTATGAATTCCTCCCACGAGATATTCAACAGGTGTTGAATTGATATAAGCGAATGATGAAAGAGTTGTTTGTGAGTTTGCCCAGTTCGGTTGTTTATATGGAACCGCGGGGTCAGAAGGAGTGGTGTCCTGAGCATGGCTTGAGTTGTCTCCAACGGTAAAGACCTCTACATTTATTCTATTTGGATTGGAAAGAATCTCTTTTGGGATCTTGAATTCCATAAATGTATCCGTTCTGGCAAAGTCTCCACCACCGGTTGAAGGGGCGCCGTAATCATAATCCGCTGTTATATGAGAATTGAACGGCAGGTCAGATGCGAAGGTTATGTTTCCAGTCTCCCAGTTCACCGAGTAACCGTCATCTGGAAACGGTGTCCCGTTTATGTATAGCCTGAATGTTTCGGAAGAGATATCGGAATGAGATAGTGTGGCCCATGTATCATTGGCACTGGCATCTCCCGTGGCGACGGATTCTCCAATTACCATAGTTCCCATGGTAGTAAATGCACGATTAGGCGCCCATGATGTTCCGGACCACTCATATAATCTTGGTTCGGCTACTGTATCGTTTTCGCTCCATAGGTTCCCGGATGCATCAAGCCCCCATCTCACACCGATGTGGGGAACATATATGGCAAACTCCGGGCGATGTGAAGAGTCCGCTATAATATTTTTGAACTCCGGGTCGTTTAATGCCCCAGAGGAGGGAGTTGTATCTATATAAATTCCGTAACTCATATTTGTAATAGATGCCTGCGTTTCGAATCCGAGATAGAAGGAGGTGGAGTCGGTCGACATGAAAAGATTACCCACATCAAACGCCGCATCGCCCATATCATAAAGAGGATCGCTCCCTTTTCGGTCCGTAGTTTCGTTTATGTCATAAACTCTGGAAGCTGCCCCTAGCACATCCTTTTCGTCCCAGAAGTCATTCACTCCATCAATTACCACAGGATGATATAGATGAAGGTCTGTACTACTGGTATCTGCGTACCAGCCCGTTGCGCTGCCACCGGAAGAAAGGTAGGAAGACATAGAGATTGGGTCAAATGCCATGGGCCAATCCGCATATGGAGAAGTGTATGTGTAGTTTGCGGTTACTTGTAACCCCAGGTCAAGATTTGCATTAAATGTGACTATACCATTGGCTGCATCCACGGAGTAATAAGAAGATGAGAGTGTGTTAGACTCTTTGGCTTCCGAATTGTAGGTCCTAATAACTAAAGTGGAAGAGTCTATAGGGAAATAACTGAGAGCAACGGACATCCCGCTTTCAAAACCGGTCGTAGAATCAATGAGGAGGTCCCCTTGTTTGTCTGCTATTTGCGGGACACGGGCCTGCTGACCATCAAGATCATAATGAGCGAAATCCACACCGCTATCCATAGTGGCGATCCTTACGCCTTGTCCTGTATAACCGAGGTCCCATGCCTTGTCAGCCATGTGTTCCACGGTGGAACTTGTGCTGTCGGGGCTGTTAACAGATGTCGAGGAAAACGAAGAACTGCCCCCTGATATTGAAGTTCCCTTAATCGGTTCTGCTGGATCATACACACCAAGAACTCCCTGAACCCGCGCAAGATCCGGAACAATTCCTCCGTCCAACTTTAACCTTATCATGGATATCCCATCATACCCTGAATTTGGTCCGATCAAACCATAATATCTATAATCCTTAATAAAATTATAAAGAGCGCTCACATCGGTGGTGGGGATTATAACATCCACCATCTGTTTGCTTTTTATTTTTGGCATTAGAGAGGGCTGAACAATATCTTCCCAACTATTTGCATTCTGAGTGGGGGAAAGAATGTCGACATTGGCTATGCTGCTGTTTTCCACAGGAGCAGGTGCCGTCCCGGTTGTCATGAGCACCGAAAATGCGGTTGTGGTCATGAGCAACACTAAAAATACGCTTACTATACTTCTTCTGTGTTCTTTCATTAGTACTCCTCCTACTATATAATATATCTCTGTCAGAGCAGATTTGAAAGATAAAGCGCAAGGTCATATATAAGGTTTTCATCCTATCTGGAAGCTTGTAGCATTCGGAATTCATTTTACATTTCAATCAACCATACTGTACTATGCTCTACTGTAGAGTACGGGAATTATTTCGCCAAAGTTTAAAGAGGGAAGAAACTGTACCTTGTGTGACCAAATTAACCAATAAAAAAATAAGATGGATTGTGCGGCATTGCGCTGAACCCGAGCAACAGCGAGGGGAAAACGCTTTC
>JAJSAE010000015.1 GCA_024281315.1 archaeon
GATTACGGGAGTCTGCCGCATCAACAGAAAAAAATCATTGTGGAGCACACATCTGCAAATCCCACGGGCCCCCTTCATGTAGGCCGGGCCAGAAACCCCATAATCGGGGATACCATTGCGAGAATTCTCAAAAAAGCGGGCTATGATGTCAGTACCGAGTATTATGCGGATGACATGGGCAAGCAGGCCGCCATCCTCACATGGGCCGTGGAGACCCTCAAAGACATACGCGAACCAGAGAACACTAAGGAGGACCACAGGCTCGTGGGCTACTATCAGGCGGCAAACCGCCATATGGAGGAGGATGAAAGGGTTAAGGAGGAGATAGAAGACCTTCTTTATCGATGCGAGCACGGGGATGCAGGGGCACTCCAAAAGATAAAAGATACCTGCCAGAGAAGTCTGCAGGGGATTCTGGAAACGATGGAGAGGCTGAACATAGGATACGATAGGATTACATGGGAATCGGATTTTGTTCTGAACGGTGATGTATCGGCTGTGGTGGATATGCTGAAAAGCAGCAGATACGCCGTGGAAGAGGATGGGGCCTACTACCTTAATCTTGAGGAATTTGCTGGCGAATTTAAAATTCACGGCAGGAGCGCCCGTGTCTTTTTCCAGAGAAATGACGGGACATCTCTTTATCCCACAAGGGACATGGCTTACCATTTGGATAAGATAAACAGATGCGATATCGCTCTGAACATTCTGGGGGAGGATCACAAACTCCAGAGCAAACAGGTAGTGATAGGTCTTTCGATTATTCTTAATGAGAGGGCAAGGGCCGAAAAGAACGGCTGGTGCTTTGAGAAGGGATGTATAGAGCCGATATTTTACTCCTTTGTAACCCTGCCGGAAGGGAAGATGTCCACGCGCAGCGGCCGTGTGGTGTTCATAGACGATCTGCTTGACGAAGCAAAGATACGGGCACTGGACGAGGTGAGAAAGAGGAGAACGGACATATCCGAAGGTGAGATGGACGATATAGCGGAACTCGTGGGAACCGGTGCGGTCAGGTACAACATTATAAGGGTTCAGGCGGATAAGAAGATGGTTTTCAGGTGGGAGGATGCACTCAATTTTGAGGGGGGCAGCGCTCCGTTTGTCCAGTATTCCCATGCAAGGGCAAAGAGTATTCTGAGAAAAGCAGGATACGCCTCATTAGATTCGGAGGTTGATTATAAACACTTGTCCTCGCTTCTCAAAGATGAGGCCGAGATTGCTCTGATAAAGGAACTCAACAGATTTCCCGATGTTATCCGGGACTGTACCAACGGAAGAAAGGCCCATCCCCTTGCATCGTATGCACAGTCCGTGGCCTCCGCCTTTAATCAGTTTTACAGATATGTTCCCGTGCTGAGGGGCAATGGAGAGGAAAGAGCGGCCAGATTGGTGCTTGTGGATGCTACTGCAATAGTGCTGGCCGGCATACTCGATACGCTGGGAATAGTGGCGCCGGAGCGGATGTAAAATAATGTGAGTTACCTCCGATAATTCCACTCTGGATTCCCATATTTCTCCTCGACAAGTCGGCCAATCTCCTCTTTTTCCCGGCTCGTAAGCTCCCCGGAAACAATAGACACCCGGAACTCCTCTTCAAAACCTTTTACAAGGGCCTCCTTCACGTCCTCACGGGAGAAGGGTCTCCCTGCGGCTTCGGAAAGGGATGTCATTCTGTCCTGCGGCCTCACGATGCCCTGTTTTTTCAGTTTTTCCCCGTTGATGCGAAGATAGGAAAACATCCTTTCTCTATCCAGTTCAAGAATTACCGTTCCGTGCTGGAGAAGGGCCCCCCACTTCCTGAGCTGTGCGCTGCCGGATACTTTTTTTCCGTCTATCTGCACATCGTTTATCGGCTTGAACTCCGATGAAATCCCCAGATGGGCAAGGCCTTTTATGACGGCGGAGCATATTCTGCGATACGATTCGTTCACATTGTGGGGGAACTCTTCGGCCAGCCCGATGAGCGCATAAATAATCTGGCCGCTGTCCGTATATATGGCACTGCCCCCCGAAACTCGGCGCAGTATGAACACGCCGTCCTTTTTACAGAGAGGTAGGTTGACATTCTCTTCCAACTTCTCGAAGCGGCCCAGTGATATTGTGGGGATTTTTCGGGTGTAGAAATGCAGGGTTGTAGGGACCCTTTCGGCCGCTCTCTCTCTTGCAATCGCCTCGTCCGCGGCACCCGTATATGCAGGCGCGCACAGTCCGCTGTCAATGAGCCGCCATCTCTTTTTGGTGTTATCGCACATGCTACCACATAAAAAATGAAAAATAAGGAAGGGATTTAAGGGTTTTTTCCTTTTACTTCTTCTTTCCGCCGATCTTTATGGAACTCAGCCTGTTCTTGAATATGACCAGGAGGAGAACCGCAATTATCAGGGCGAACAGAAGTACCCATGTCATAATGGTCTGCATGGAGGACGGGCTAACGGATACAACATCGGTGTAGACATTGTTTGTGGCAGTTGCGGATATCTCGTCAGGTGTGGAAACCACTATTTTTATGGTAAAGTTGCCTGTTCGCCCGGCTTCCAGTCAATCTCGGCGCTAGCTATCTTTCCGACTTCCAGCTGGCTTACAGCACTTCCGTTTATGCTCAGCGCATTAGTAGAGCCAATCTCCTTCTCGTTTCCGTCAATATCCACGGTGTATGCAGTAACGGTTACGGAAGTCGCATTTGCCTCGCCGTTGTTGGTGATGTTGACCATTATCTTTCCGGTGCTGCCCTGCTCGAACTCAGTCGGGTCAAACTTAACGGAGACGATGCTGAGGTCCGGCCTGTTTGCGGCGCGTACGACAATGGTTCTGATAAGGTTGTTGCTGTTCCCTGCTTTATCCGTTACCGTCAGATTCACATCGTAACTGCCTATGGCGGTGTACATGTGACTGACATTCATACCGGTTGCGTTTGAGCCGTCACCGAAGTCCCAGACAAAGGTAAGGTTGGCCGCAACATCCACATTATCCGTGGTTGAACTGGCGTTGAAGTAGGCAGTGGTGTTCTCCTTCACCGAGCCAGCCGCATCCACGAAGTTACTGTCCAGAAGAGTGAAGGAAACGGTCGGGGCTTCTGTGTCGTTGACTTGAACGGTAAAGATGGGAGCAGAGTCATTTCTGTAATTTCCAACCACATCGGTTACATTTAGGTACGCATGGTATACGCCAACCTTAGGGAAGCTCTTCACAATGCTCTGGTTCTCGCCGGAGAGTACTAGAACGGAGTCCCCGTCATCGAACCACCAGAAATAGGACTTTATGAAGCCGTTATTGTCGTTGGAACCGGAACTGTTGAACACAATCTCCTCATTCTGCTCGGCGTACACCTTTCCACCGACAGGAGATATGCTGGAAGTGGCAGCAACCGTCGGGGGTGTTCCATCCGATTTTATGGTCAATGTCGTGCTGTTTGAGAGCCCGCCGGCATCCGTTGCAGTCATCTCGACGGTTATATCGTCATTCGATGCGGCAAATGTATGGTTGATCTCCTTCTCCGTTGTTGTTTCTGCTGGTGTGTCATCTCCAAAATCCCATGTGTATGTAACAGGATTGCCGTTGGGATCTTCCGTGCCGGCGGATGTGAATGTGATCTCTGCGCCTGCCTTAACGATATAATATGAGATGTTTCCATCCTCTGAAACAGTATAAATGCTATCCGATGCTTTAAGTCCCGCACGTACCACAGGGGCCTCGCTCTTCTCAAAAGTCATGGAAACTGTATCCGTACCGGTTCCCGTATGGGGGTCCACGAAAACAGTAGTATATCCCGTGACATCGGAGTTGGTTGAGCTGTTTTCAACGAGTTCGAAGCCGGAGGGAAGAACGATACTGTATGTGCGGTCTATGGTATCGGCACCGCTTACATCCTGGGCCGCCATAAGTTCCGCATCGTAGCTGTCCTGTCCTCCTATATCAGAGGCGCTATAATCGGCGCTGGTGTTTATCCACATTCTGCCCATATCGGTAACATTTACTTCTCCTACAAGAGCTGGTTCTACAGTAACCGCATATTTACTAAGGTTTGAATCGGACACATAGCTCGTTCCGTTAACAGTGAAAAATCCGGTCGTACTGACGAACTCCGGACCTATGGAGTTGTACCAGTTCACGAAGTCATTAACCTCCGTCTGGTTGATTTTCGCATCTCCGTTTCCGAACTTCATATCTATCTGGAGCCAGACATTGCTCACATCGTTTCCGAGAGGCACTATGTTACCGTCGGGGTTGAGCATAACGGACTTCTTGAGTTCCATGTTATTCCAATCCGCCAGCGTAATTGTGGTTGCCGTTGTCTCGTTTGCCCCCTTCTGCAGGGTTACTTCTCCGAGTGTTGTCGTGCTTCCAGTAATAGTAACGATGCTCGTATCGGCAATGCATCCGTCAGCGTCCACAATAAGCAGGTAGCTACCATCCGGGACACCGCTAAAGGAATAAGAGCCGTTTTGTCCGTGGGTGGAGTAAACGGTCTTGTTTGGACTATTATAGAGGTACGCACTAATGTCTTTTGCTGGCTTAGGGCCGTTATCATTCACGCTTGCAAACCCAAAAATAGCGTTTGCTTCTGTAAGGGTTATCTGTGTATAATCCCCGTTTATGTACATATCTTTATCTACAGTGTAATAGCCGTCGGCTGTGACAGTAACATTAAAGGTGTAACTCCACACCATTATAGAAAATGCTCCGTCGCTTCCCGTTATATTGCGGCCAATAATAGTATTCTCGGCCGTTACCTGAATTTCAGCGGAAGAGACCGGAGAGATATAGGTGTAATCAATGGTAAGTGTGCCGTTAGACCCATTGAGCCAACTCCGAATACTTGTGTTTTCGATGTATATATGGCCAGTCTGAATATCAATGGAATAATTACCCGTTTCAGTAAGCAGTTCGGTATTATTCCAATAGAGGCTGTATGTTCCGTCAACAATGTTCGCAAACTGCGTGTTTGCTGTATAGGTCGTTGTGTTATAGCTACTTGTTATGTTTTCACCGGTTACCGCGGTCTCATACCCTATAACCCCGTAAAAGGTTATGTCTCTGACCGGAGTTTCTTTGAGCGTTATGTCTTTTTGGATATTTTTTGTACCATCAAACCTGAAGGCCGTGTCGTTCTCGTACAAGTAGTGGCCATCGGATTCCGCTCTGATAACATAGTATCCTTCTCCAACTTGAGTGAATTCATATATCCCGTTGCTTGTCGTGGCCCTGTACTCTTCCAGCGTTTGAACATTGACCAGCGTTACTTCCGCTCCGTTGACGAGGCCGCCGGTATCGGTCACCCGGCCCCATATAGTTACATTTCCCGCGCTCACAATGGGTAGCATCGCTGTCAGTACGGAGAGTACCATTAGCAGTACCATCAGCGACGACACGATTTTTTTTGTGTTTTCTCTGTTCATATCTTTTCCCTCCGGGTATTCTTCAATCATTACTTTCTGCTGTGCCAATTAGGGATTTCTTTTCAGCCCAATATCTTATGGTTTATAAAGATTTTCGTGCTGATTATGTGACTATATCTTCCAGTTTATCCGCCTCTACGGCCCGCCTAATCTCCATTGCAAGCCTTCTGCCGGTGCTCATGGGCTTTCTCCACAGAGCATTTCCGTACGGATGGCCAACGGACATGTGGACATTGGTCCCTCCCCCCACGCGGGGTGCGACATCATAGATATAGAAATTAAGATCCTTATCTACCGTGGTTTGCAGGCAGAACGGCCCGATAATTCCCGGTGAATAGTACTCCTGCGTGGCCTTCACATAGGTTTCCGCCAGTTTGAAAACCTTTTCAAGGAGAGACTCCCTCAGTGTGGCCGAGTTATGGCCCGTCACCGTGTATTCAGGGACCAGCTGGTGTTCCGGTAGCGTCATCTGCTGGGGGGCGGGAAGGCGGACATGACCGTCCAGAGAGGTCTCGAATCTCCAGTCTATTCCGATTATCTCCAGTTTTGACATCTCCTTCTCTATTGGGGAATAGAAGAAATCGAAGTTGAAGACCGGACCTATGACATATCTCTCTATCCTCGCGTTGTCAAGGGCGTCCTGCGTTATCACATTCTGTTTCAGCAGGCTTTCCGCTTTCTTTCTGTATTCTCCGTAGGATGCGGCGGTGAAGAATCCTCTCTCCAGTTTCTTAATCTTATGCGGCATCTTAACGATGACCAGTTCGTTGATATCCCTTGGGTTCTCTATTTTTTCGGGGAATGGGAGGCCCGCCTTCTCCAGAATCCAGTAGTAGTCCTGCTCGCCCCCCCGTTCCTCGCTCCTCAGAAGGTTCCGGCTGCCCACCATGGGAACGGCGAATTCGTCCTCCACTGCATCTATGCCCACATACGAGGTAAATGAGCGGTTAGGTATGAAGAGAATATTATCTTCTATTAACTTATTCTGTATATTGAGAATATCACGGAATTTATCCATTACGACGATTTCGTCAACCATGCCTCTAATGACTGTGCCGCTGCTGTCTCGTTGTGCTCTGAAGTATTCGGCATATGTCTTTTCCCGTCCTTTCTGGGCAAAGGCTACGGTATGAAATCCCTCGTCCACCGCTCCGTCACAGACATCAAGAGCGGAGTGAGAAGCTATAGCCCCTATTTTAAGCCGGTTCAGGTCGTACTGACCGAGTTTTTCGAGAATAACGCTTCTGTCAATCATGGAGGTAGTGAAAACGAGGAGGTATTTACCACTTTTCTCCGGCGGCGGAGAATCTCGCAGAATCTATTCATCTATATCCCAGACCTTGTCCCCTACATGCAGAATGCTCTTTGCGGCCTTACCGGACTTTGCTGTCACCATCTCGGGGCCGTCCATGAGGGCAATGCCCACAGCCAGAGGCTTCCCATATTTTTCCTCTTTTATCCAGACAGGGTCCCCTTTGCTTATGTTCTCATCTGCGGCGATGACTCCGGGGGCCATGATATCCGCTCCGTTATACACATACGGAACCGCACCGGAATCAACGACAGCGTAGTAGTTCTTCGGACTGTATTCAAGAACGCCTCTGAGGCTCAGGAACGGCCTTTCCCCCGCATAAAATCCCATTATTTTGTTATCCACGATGATGACCTTCAAATCTCCGACCTCTCCTGTCTCAACAGGCCTCTCTTCTGAAAATACGCTGCAGTCCAGTATCTCTTCCAGTTCCTTTTTGAGGGGCGCAACCTCCTTTTTTCTGAGGCGTTTCCTCAGCCTGACCTTCAGTTCTCCCATGAGAGGGGGATGTGAAAGGGATTAAAAAGGGTTTTGCCTGCGAAACCATTAAGTATTCTCTGGGGAATTGCCCGCCATACGGAACAAGTGATGACGATGCTGAGCATGATAGACATAAAATCCAGTGCGAGAAAGAAGAGGTCCCGGGTCGGCATTGGGGCCCTGCCCGGAAGCGGTAAGGATGTACTTAAAAGCGTGGAAAGAGCGGAAGAGAACGGGTATGCCGAGGTCATAGTATTCGAAACGGTGAAGGACATGATAATGGCCCTGAAGGACAACTACATCGATGCGGCCGTGAAGGGGAACTTCGACCCCATAAAGGCCTACGACTCCATTGCGGAACTCTTCCATTTTTCCGAAAAAGTGGAGAGAATAGCTCTTGTCCAGACCTCAGACGGCGATTATATATTCATCGGGCCCGTGGATGCCCATTCGGGCAGGACATATAAAGACCGGCTGGAGATTGCGAGAAAAGGGGTGCGCTTCATATCTTCACTTCAGGAGAGGCCCTCCGTCGGGATTCTGTCCGTGGGCCATCCGGATATAATCGGCAGGGATGCAAACATTGACAAGTGGATTAAAGAGGCCGATAAACTGGTGAAGGAGCTGAAAAAAGACGGCACGGAGGCGAAAAACTACTACATGAACATGGAGGCCGCTGTGGAGGAGGACAGGAATTTTATTGTCATGCCCGACGGCGTTTCCGGTAACATCGCATTTCAGAGTCTTGCCATTCTCGGAGGTGGTGCGGCAATAGGGGCCCCAATTCTGAACCTCCCCAGGGTCTTCATAGACACACCTGCCATAACAAAGGATTATGTGGATGCCATCGCATTCGCCAGCGTTCTCGGAGGTGCAAGGCATGTTGCTTGAAATAGACGGCTGGAAGCACGGCATAACCTTCTCATCGTCCCACTTCATAATCGGCCACAACAAGTGCGGAAGGCTGCATGGCCACAACTACGGCATACGGCTTAAAATGGAAGGAGAGATGGACAGGAACTACATGCTCATGGATTTTGTCGTTGTGAAAAGGGCCCTGAGGGAGATTGCGGAGCGGCTGGATCACAGTGTTCTTCTGCCGGAAAAATCGCCCTATGCCGAGATGCATGAGGATGGGGGCTCGCTGGAATTCATCGGTGCCGGAAAGAGGTATGTCTTCCCGAAAAACGATGTGATTCTCCTTCCTCTGGAGGCCACCAGTGCGGAGGAACTGGCAAAGTATGTATATTCCCTTTTCGTGGAGCTGGCCCCGCTACCGCCGAACATAAAAAAGCTGGAGATTGCGGTGGACGAGGAGATGGGACAGGGTATCTGGTACTCTCCCGATGTAGACAGGTGATGGAATGAAAAGAGCGGTGTGTCTTCTCTCCGGCGGTCTCGATTCCTCCACCAGCATCGCAATCGCAAAAGAGGAGGGATACGAACTCTACGCCCTATCCTTTGATTACGGCCAGCTGCATAGAAGGGAGCTGGAGGCTGCAAAGGCCATTGCGGATCACTATGGTGTCAGGGAACATGTGATATACAGGCTGGCCAATTTTGGAGGAAGCGCACTTGTGGACGGAAACATGGAGATGCCGATGGACCGGGATGAGGAGGAGATGACAGACATCCCGATATCCTATGTCCCTGCCAGAAACACTGTTTTTCTCAGTATCGCGCTGGGCTGGGCCGAGGTTCTTGATGCGGATGCCATATTCATCGGAGTCAATGCGCTGGATTACAGCGGCTACCCGGACTGCCGGCCGGAATTCATAGAAGCATATCAGAGAATGGCCGACCTCGCCACGAAGAAAGGAGTTGAGGGAGGAAAAATAGAGATTAAGGCCCCGCTGCTCCACATGACAAAGGCCGAGATAATCAAAAAGGGGATGAAACTCGGCGTTCCATATGAACTCACATGGAGCTGCTACAAAGGTGGGGAAAAGGCCTGCGGCAGGTGCGATTCATGCGGGCTCCGGCTGAAAGGCTTCAGAGAAGCGGGCTACAGCGACCCGATAAACTACGAAACGGATGAAAACAGGTGATATTATGCTTAAAATTAACGAGATATTCCTGAGCATTCAGGGCGAAGGGCTGTACATGGGAAGGCCTACTGTCTTTGTCAGACTCACCGGCTGCAACCTCAGATGCAGATGGTGCGATACGGAATACGCCTTCGAAGAGGGGGAAGATATGACTAAGGAGAATGTGCTGACCCGTATTGAAAACTACGGAATAAAGGAGGTCTGCATTACCGGCGGAGAACCGATGCTTCAGGATGAGGTTATAGGCCTCATGTTCCGGCTGATAGACAGGGGATACCACATAGTTCTGGAAACCAACGGTTCCATAGGTCTGGAGGATGTGCCGGCGGAGGAGAATGTGAGCATAGCGATGGACATAAAGTGCCCGTCATCAGGGATGGCGGACAGGATGCTCTTTTCTAATATAGAGCTGCTCGGCCCCGGCGACTTTCTGAAGTTTGTAATAGTTGATGAAGAGGACTACGAGTACGCCATGGACATACTGGACACATACCAGCCGGAGTGCGAGGCCGTATTCACACCCGTTGGCGGCGCCGACCTGAAATGGCTGGCTGAAAAGATAATAGAGGACGGTGCGAGGGATATAAGAGTCCTTCCGCAGCTGCATAAGATCATATGGGGCATCGAGAGGAGCAGGTAGTTTCACCCACCCCCTCCCTACTTTTATAAACCACCGCATCATTCCCGTTACGATGAGACAGGCCACGCTTCTATCGGCCCGAAGGCCGGTATACACCGTAAGTTCCGTATCAGCCAGAATAAAGGAGAGGCTGGCAGGGGACAGCGAACTTCAGGACATCATTGTGCAGGGTGAGGTCGGAGACTGCAAACTGTCGGGAGCGGGGCATTTCTACTTTTCCATGAAGGAGAACGAGGTTCAGATAAACTGCGTAACATTCTCGGCGGAGAAGCGCCTCTCTTTCATCCCGGAAAACGGCGACATGATAAGGGTCAGAGGGAGCGTGGATATTTATGCTCCCAGAGGCGTTTATCAGCTCAGAGCGGAATCGATAGAGCGGGTTGGCAGAGGGGAATTGTGGGAGGAATTCCTGCGCTTGAAGGAGAAACTGAAGGAAGAAGGGTTATTCGACAGGAAACACAAGAAAGAACTCCCTGTATTCCCGGAAAAGGTCGGAGTGGTGACATCCGGCTCCGGTGCGGCCTTCCACGATATAAGGCAGGTCATCTCCCGCCGTTTCCCCGTGGAAATAATCCTCTACCCGGCCAGCGTGCAGGGCGATGGTGCGGTGGATGAGATTGTTGGCGGCATCGAATATCTGGATGGAAAGGTTGATGTGATGATTGTAGGAAGAGGGGGTGGCTCCATGGAAGACCTCTGGGCCTTCAACGAAGAGAGGGTGGCCAGGGCTATATTCGAGGCGAAGACGCCGATTGTCTCGGCGGTGGGCCACGAAACCGATTTCAGCATATCGGATATGGTGGCGGATGTCAGGGCCGCAACACCTTCCGAAGCAGCGGAGATTGTGGTGCCTGAGAGAGAGAAGTACATAGACCTCATGGATAACCTGAGCCTGAGATTTTCGGTTTCAGTGCGCAGGAAGCTGGAAGAGGGGAGCCAGCGGCTCGATATGGCGGGCGAAAGACTCGAAAGGAACATGCACGAGATACTGAGGGATAGAAAGGAGAGGCTGGCCCGGCTGAACGATGTGCTGGAACGGAGCGACCCGATGGCGCCGCTGGCGAAGGGGTTCGCAATGGTGAAGAGAGGTGGTGTATGGGTGAGGTCAGCCGCGGAGATTAACGAAGGGGAAACGGTGAGCATCGTCATGGCCGACGGCGAGGCTGAAGCAGGGATAAAGAGCGTTAGAAAGGAGGAGAAATAATGAGCAGATTCGAGGATGCGTTGAAGGAGATAGACGAGATCGTTCAGAAGTTAGACGACAGGAAGACAGATATAGAGGAGGCCGTGAGGCTCTTCGAGCGTGGAAAGGAATTGATAGAGTTCTGCAGGGAGTTTCTGTCGGAGACGGAGGAGAGGGTGCGGATGGTTGAGAGGTAGCAATGGAAACATGCTACAACCAGTCCCTCTTCTTGCGAGAAGATACGGATTTAATCTCCGCTACGCCCTGTTTTAAAATGCCTGAGAAAAGGTCTTTTGTGTCCCACACATTCGTACGAAAATCTAATATACCGTGATGTACATTACCTATCATGGCGGATGAAAAGAAAGAGAAGCCGGAGACAGAACAAAGGCCGCATCCAGGACCATACCCCCCGATGTACAGCTATCCATATCCTCCACAGGAGCAACTCGGCCCTATGAGGAGAAAAAGATTCTCCATTCTTGAACTTCTGCTGATAATACTGGTTCTATTGGTTTTTGTGGCACCAATGCTCTTTTCTCTACTTCTGTTTACCGCAGGCCCGTCAAGTTCGCCGTTTGAGATGGTAATGGATAGTGCATATTACATGAAAAATGGCACATACATCGGAGAAAAAGTGGATATATGGTCGAATTCAGAGATACGGGTAAGCATAAATGTTTCTTTGGATAAGAAGGTGGATGTCTTCGTTATGACAGAATCGCAGTATGAACTCTTCGGCAACTCCTCGGATGCCTTTGGCTATGTTTACGCTAATAAGAACATAAGTTCCTGCGAATTCACTACAGATATTGGGGAAACATGCTATATAGTCATAGATAACTCTGACATAAGTATGTTGAACGACGATGCGCTGCCCCATGGAATGGTGGATGTCCAACTGAAGATAGATAAGAGATATACATATACCTACGATTAAGCCTGCGTGGAGATTTTTTATGTTTTCATAGAACATAATACACCTCTAAATCCGAACCATTTTTATCCCATAATCCCATTCACCCCGCATGAAAGTACTTGTTACCAGAAGGATATTATGGAACCATAACGAGCGGCTGATTTGTATTTGGGTTAGCATCTAGTCAAACTGTCAACACATCGTTTTACTATTCCATTAGGCCGCCGCGCTTTATTTCTTTAGCCTTTTTTAGATATGCATCGTTAAAGTTTAATCTCTCTTGTCCAATAATTTCTAACTCATGATCAATGTCTTCAAGTGACGAAACATAATTATTGTATCTCTCTTTGAAGTCATCATTGTATTTATCGATATAGAATTTGTCTGTACTCGCGGTAAAGACTAAAGACGGGTTCTCCTTTATCATCGAATCAAAGTTCTTATAGAGAGAAAAGCCCAAGCCTACCAATTGATAAAAACTAACGTAGACCAATTTTGAGAAGGCTGCTGAATTCATAGGCTCATCTATCACTTTTTTGAGATCTGAACTACATACATTCCACGCTCCAGAGAAGGTTTGCACCTGAAATTCAAAGAAGTGCCTCCAGCACCTATCTATAGGCTCATCATCCAACATTTCAAAAATAATGCTTGGTAGAGAGGAGGTGTGGCTGGTCGTAAATAAGTCCTGCCCTTTCTCCAAAACCAACGAGATCATTTTTGCAATTTTAGAGAAATCATCGCTCGTTTCCACCGAAATCTCTTTAGCCGAAGAATTGTGTATCCTGATTTCCTCTTCCAGAGCGTCAGATACATCTTTTACGAATTTATCACATTCCCCCCAGTATCTTTGATATCCATCTCTGAATTTTTTATAATTTTCTAATGTTCTTTTTGGTAACT
Source organism: archaeon (assembly GCA_024281315.1). Classification (GTDB taxonomy): domain Archaea; phylum Thermoplasmatota; class Thermoplasmata; order JAJSAE01; family JAJSAE01; genus JAJSAE01. The sequence goes on from JAJSAE010000015.1 coordinate 12,885, forward strand.
TATATTTATACTCCTCTGCAATATGTGTGAACTCTTCAATAATCGCATCATACTCTTGAAGAATTGATTGAAATTCTCTTACAAAATCTATAAACTCATCGCTACTCCACTTTCTATTTCTAAAGTAGCTATTCTTGAAAGAATAAAACCAGTTTAGAATTTTGTTTCCTCCCTGATGTGATAATACTTTCATAAGGTGGCCCAAATTATCTTCAGCGGAAGAAGCATCAGAGATAATATGGAGAATTGTATCCGCTCTATCTCTATTCAAAAATTCTTTATCAAAATCATCTATAATCCGATTAAACTTTCTAATTAACGAGGGTAATTCCTTTCTCAATTTCCTTGCATGTAATTTTTCAGAAATCTTTGAGAAAACACCAATCGATTTTAAAAGCCAGATTACAAAAAAAGATAACATTGCAATACCAATTAAGAAATAAGGAAGAGGAAGTCTATATAATGCAAGAAAAATTGTTACAATCAGAGTTAATGCACTCGAAACTTCTTTTTCTTTCTCCATTTATGAACACCTCTTTTTTTCAACTATCTCCCTTTTCACATACTCGTTATAGGCTTTATCCTTAAAAACCTTTTCACATAAACACCGTTATGTCCTCTTCAACTGTACTCCTTACATCTGCAAACTCTCCTGCAATGTTGTGCCCCCTCCGAACCCTTTTTATCCCATAATGCCATTCACTCCGCATGAAAGTTCTAGTCACCAGAGAGATACCGGAAAAGGGCCTCGACATGCTCAGGGCCAGATATGAGACCGTAATCAACCCGGAAGACAGGGTTATGACGAAAGAGGAGATTCTTGCAGATATAGGGGATGCCGATGCGCTCCTCTGCCTTCTTACCGACAGAATAGATGCGGAGATAATCGTTGCGGCCCCGAACCTCAGGGTGATTTCCAACTACGCGGTGGGATACAACAACATAGACATCGGCCACGCTACGGAGAAAGGGATTGCCGTTACAAACACGCCGGGGGTCCTCACAGAGACTACCGCAGACCTTGCGTGGGCCCTGCTCATGGCAGTTGCCCGCAGGATACCGGAGAGCGATGTGTTCATGCGTCAGGGAAGGTTCAGGGGCTGGGCCCCCATGCTAATGCTCGGCTCCGATGTCCACGGAAAGACCCTTGGAATCATCGGGATGGGGGATATAGGAACCGCCGTGGCCAGACGAGCAAAGGGGTTTGGAATGAGAGTCCTTTACCACAACAGGAAGAGGAGGCCGGAGATGGAAAAGGAGACAGGGGCGGAATATGTCCCGCTTGAGGAACTGATGAGAGAAAGCGATTACATCACCCTTCATGTCCCTCTAACTCCGGAAACGAGGAACATGCTCAGTACGGAGATGCTGGAACTTATGAAGCCCTCGGCCTATCTTGTAAACACCGCAAGGGGAGAGGCCATAGACGAGAAGCACCTTATAGAGATGCTCAGGAGCGGAAGGATAAGGGGGGCCGCACTGGATGTGTTTCAGGGGGAGCCGCTGAATGTGAACCCCGAACTCTATGAATTGAACAATGTGGTTCTTGCGCCCCATATCGGGAGTGCATCCCTTGAAACAAGAAATGAGATGGCCGTAATGGCGGCGCAGGCGGTTATAGATGTCCTTGAGGGGAAGAGGCCGGAGAATCTGGTTAATGGTGTCCGGTTCCGATAGGTGCGTATATGCCGCTACCTTAGATAAAAAACAGGGATAAAATCCTTGATGTGAATGAGCCTGCCAGAACCATGAGGAAGAACCTTATGGGCATAGCCATGGCGGGAATGGAGGCAGTGCTACCGGAGAATCTTATTCCTGCTGCGCTAGTGAGGGAAGGAGATACGCTTGCGGTAAAGGGAATCGACGCCAGCCCTCTATCTCTTGACCTCTCATCTTATGAAAGAATATACCTTGCAGGTGCGGGAAAGGCCTCTGCAGATATGGGTCGTGCAGTTGTCCGCATTCTCGGAGATGCCGTATCGGAAGGATACATTAACGGAGTTGAGGCCGGAGTAATTGAGCTTAGCGCGGGCAGAATTTCACTTACAAAGGCCGGACACCCTGTTCCGGACCGTGCGGGGCTGGAAGGGAGCAAAAGAATAATGGATTTATTCCGTTCTGCGGCCGAAGACGACCTCATAATCTTCCTCCTCAGCGGGGGTGCATCGGCCATGCTCTCTTCTCCCGTCAATGGAGTGAAAAACGAGGATGTTGCGGAGCTCACCGTATTCCTACTCCGTTCCGGTGCCAGCATACAGGAGATGAACTGCGTCAGAAGACACATATCTGCCGTGAAAGGGGGAAAACTCGCGGTCATGACGAAGGCCACCGTCCTTACACTTATTATCTCAGATGTCATTGGAAACCAGCTGGAGTCCATCGGTTCCGGCCCCACTGCTCCTGACCCGACAACATGGCAAGATGCCGTAAAAGTAATGGAGAAATACGGGTTAGAAGATGAGGTTCCGGATTTAATAACCAGAGCAATCGGCGAAATGAACGAAACCGTGAAGCCCGGAGATGTCCGGCTGAAGAGGGTGCATAATGTCATAATCGCCGATAACTGCACCGCGGTTAAGGCCATGGAACGAGTTGCCGAGGAAAGAAACTGCAGGTTCCGGACCATTCACGGAATAACCGGGGATGTGGACACCGTAGCAAAAAGACTCGCTTCGGAATGCGTGCCCCCCGGCCTCTGCCTTGGTGGCGGGGAGATGACTTTAAAGGTGAAAGGGAAAGGAAAGGGGGGGAGGTGCCAGGAATTCGTACTTCGCCTGTTTTCTCACGGGTACAGGGGTATTGCCCTTGCTATGGGAACCGACGGCCTCGACGGAAACAGCGGTGCGGCCGGAGGAATCTTTGATACGGCAGCCATGAGGAAAGCGGAGGAGATGGGGCTGGCTATGGAGGTTTTTCTGAAAGAGAGTGATAGTTACTCTCTGCTGTCTGAAGTGGGCACAGCCATATTGACGGGATACACGGGTACCAATGTGGGGGACCTATACCTGATGCTGCCTTCTGGTAGAGAAAGAAAGATTTGAGGGCCGAAATGGGTGACGGCCTTCTGTGATATTCAGGAATGAGTATCAGGAAAGATTTTTTTATACATGCATTGAAATAAGATCACATCAGTTATTCAACTATGAAAGGTCTTACAATACTCTCTGCCGTGATTGTTATTCTGTTTCTCTCCGCCCTGCTAATATCGGCTCCGGCCTCCGCTAAAGATGTACAGCATGCAGAGGCGTACAGACACATCAGAGTGATTGTGGGCGATAATGGCGACACGGTTGCGGAGCATGCGAATGTCTATTCCGTAAAGATGGCTGCGGCTCCGTCTTCGGAGGCACAAACAGGGGAGAGTGCGGGAGCATGGTCTGTTATCCTTCTCATAGCCAGCATAAACCTGATTTTTTTTTGTCGTGGCGATACGCCGGAAAAAAGTCCGCATAAATCGAATTAAAAAGAGAGAATGAAGGGGTTTGCCTACTCGACATAGGCCTCTTCGCCGAACTCCATGATGTCCAGTCCCACTTCCTCAGTCTCCTTACTCACCCGTACATTGGTGATTCTGTTTATTGCGCCTAGGGCAAGGTATGTGAATACAAATGCGTAGAGAGAGACGAGAATCACGGCGATTGCTTCCTTTACGAAGAAAATAGGAGCGCCGTAAAACAGGCCGTTGGCACCGGCATCGTTAACAGTCACTGTTGCAAATATTCCCAGCATCAGAACACCGAGGAAACCGCCAACACCGTGAACGCCCCACACATCAAGGGCATCATCCCAGCCAGCCCGATTCTTGTAGGCAACAGCGCCGTAAGAGATGATGGATGCGACTATACCGATTAGCATGGCTGCCTGAATATTGACATAACCAGCAGCAGGCGTTATGGTGGCGAGACCGGCAACAGCTCCCGTGAGGACGCCGAGTATCTTAGGCTTCTTCTCGAATATTATCGCAAGAATGAGCCATGTAACCGCTGCGAAAGAGGCCGCAATGTCCGTGTTGAGGAAGGCGATGGCGGTGATGCCGTTCACACTGAATTCACTTCCAGCATTGAATCCGTACCATCCGAACCATAGAAGGCCGGTTCCGAGAGCCACCAGCGGAAGGCTGTGGGGCTTTCCGTTTTTGACCTTTCTCTTTCCGATATAAAAGACCGAAGCAAGCGCTGCGAAACCAGCACTGGCGTGCACAACTATACCTCCTGCGAAGTCGAGAACGCCCCACTGAGCAAGGAGTCCGCCGCCCCAGATCATGTGTACCAGAGGGAAGTAAACAAAGACGAGCCAGACCGTTAAGAATATCATGTAGGCCTTGAACTTGACCCTGTCTGCAAATGCCCCTGTGATAAGGGCGGGTGTAATCACCGCAAACATCATCTGATATGCCACGAATACAATTAGGGGTACCTGAGGATTTATCGGGGTAACGGTGTTTATTCCTATGTTCTGCATGAAAAGATAGTTGCCTCCACCAATTATTCCACCGATATCCGTTCCGAAACACATGGAAAAGCCGAATGTCACCCACAGGATGGTTGTCCATCCCATGGACACGAAGCTCTGCATCATTATTGTGAGCACATTCTTTCTACCCACCAGACCGCCGTAGAAAAACGCAAGGCCCGGTGTCATCAGCATGACCAGTGAGGTCGCAACAAGCATGAATGCCGTATCTCCAGTATCCATTTTTTCACCTTCTTTTTCTCAGGCCGCTCTCATGTACTCTGCGGCCCCTGCAATGAAAGCATATGCCCATGGTAAATAAAGTTTTCCGGTTGTGCTGCTCTGTTGCATAACTCCATTCTGAGTTAGAGACTGCGCTTATTCACCTTCCCTATTTCTAACCCATCGTTTTTTGAACCGTGTGAAATCTCTTGTTTTTCACAGGTTCAGCATCATATTGTATATCAGAAACTTCCTTTTCACCTCCTGAATTGCTGATATCTGGCCGTGTGCCGTTACAGTTTCTCCGAATATTCACTTAACAGACGAGAATACGCCTTCAACAGCC
>JAJSAE010000016.1 GCA_024281315.1 archaeon
CTCTTCCAATTCTACTGGGATTTCATAAATGAGTACAAGAGAAACACTTCACCTGCGATGATGGAGGGATTGACAGATTGTTTATGGACATGGCACGATTTTTTGATGTATCATTTTGCGGTATAAATTGGGATAATACCGGTCCTTCATTTCTGCGGCCTCAATCGTGCTGAAATCCCTAACTTCAGCGCTTCTCTTATCAATTGAGCCGGAAGCGCTTTTCCATCGCGGTTGCTCGGGTTCAGCGCAGTGTCGCAAATCCATCTTATTTTCTTATTGGTTAATCTGGTCACGCCAGATACAGTTTATTCCCTCTTTAAAGGATGGTCAAATATTTTTCTTAACCCGTACGAGTTAATATTTGCACAATTCTTAAATAAACCCAAAGCATGAGACCCCCGAATTGAAAGTGAGATGGAGTGAATGAGGCGTAAAGAAAAAAATTCCAAAACAAATGGAAAAATAACCTTCCCTGAAGCAACATCAATGGCAGTGGGAACCATGATAGGGGCGAGCATATTCTCCATCTTCGGCATCGGTGCGCAGATTGCGGGAAAGGATCTCCCCGAGGCCTTCGTTTTATCAGGGATACTGGCGTTTATGGTGGGATATTCGTACGCAAAAATGGGCTCAAAAATAGTATCCAATGCCGGACCGATTGCTTTTATACTTCGGGGATTCGGCGACACCGTGACAACAGGAGCTCTGAGTATATTGATGTGGCTCAGTTATGTGGTCTCCATATCACTTTTCGTAAAGGGATTTACCGGTTATTTGCTACCTCTGATAAATATTTCTTCGCATCCTCTGGCAATAGGGATTGCGGACGCACTGATAATTTCACTATTTACCGCTTTGAATTTCTTTGGCTCCAAAACGGTCGGTAAAACAGAGTTTTACATAGTTCTTCTGAAACTCTCCATCCTCGGTGTTTTCATAGTTTTTGGCCTGTTTACCATAAGACCGGAGCTTATTTCACCGGCGTATGACACAAAACATATGACCGGTATAATTAATGCTGCGGTTATTTTCTTCCTGTCATACATGGGTTTCGGTCTCGTAACCAATGCCTCGGAAAACATGGAGAATCCGAAGAAGAATGTTCCAAAGGCCATATACACGAGCATAGGCATAGTAATAGTGGTATATGTTCTGGTATCCATAGTCGCAGTCGGAAATCTGCCTATTGGGGAACTTGTCACGGCAAAGGAGAATGCTCTGGCGGTTGCGGCGCAACCGATTCTCGGAAGTTTCGGTTTTGTCCTTCTGTCTCTTGGAGCATTGTTCTCCATCTCCTCGGCCCTGAATGCCACGCTTTACGGTGGGGCAAATGTCGCCTATTCCCTTGCAAAAGACGGAGAGTTACCTCAGGTTTTCGAGCGAAAGGTATGGTTTAAATCGCCGGAAGGCCTCTACTTTACCGCAGGTCTAGGTCTTGTTCTTGCCCTCCTCTTCAATATAAACGGAATCGCTTCGATAACCAGCGCTGTTTTTATTGTGATATACATCTTTGTAATCCTCTCTCATTATAAAACGGCAGATGAGATGGGCGGGAACAAAATCATCATACTGATTAACGCCGGCATCATATCTCTGGTACTGGCCATACTCTTCTATTATCAGGTGCAAACACAGGTTTATGCTTTTATCGGAACCATAGCAATGTTTGCAGGGGCCTTTCTTCTGGAATGGCAGTATCGCAAAATTACAAAAAGAAGCTTTAGTGAGAGGCAGCACAGCTAGAGTATCACGCCATCGCCCGGTAAATCATCCAGGCCTCCTTTGCCTTGTCTATGGCCTCGACATCGCACAGGTCTCCGAGCCATTCCTCTGCCAGCTTCCTTATGAGCGCAGTGGGATATCTGGAACAGCATGTTCTAATACCGTCGTTCAGAACGATTTTTATCTTCACTGCAATCCCTCCTTCTCCACATAAGCGCTCAGCAATTTCTTTGTCTTTCCGATGCTTAACAGCCGCCCCCTGCTCTCCACTTTCCCGTCAATTATAAGGGTGGGTGTTGAAAGAATCCCTCTCTTTATCAATTCCCCAACATCGTTTACTGCAACTATTTCCGCATCGAGATTGAGCGCATCCACGGCCATAATCACTATCTTTTTCATCTTTTCGCACTTCGCACATCCGGTACCAAGTATCTCTATTTTCATACCACCACCTCTTTTCTGATCCCTTCATCAGAATAGTACCTCTCTTTAATCCACAGGGCGACATTTACCAGCATTATAAGAACCGGAACTTCCACCAGAGGGCCGATTACCGCGGCGAAGGCCTGCATGGAACCTATGCCCCATATCCCTATGCACACCGCAATGGCCAGCTCGAAGTTGTTGCTGGCGGCTGTGAAGGACTGGGTGGCGGCGATAGGATAGCGGAAGCCGAGGCGTCGGGAGATCCAGAATGTCAGGAAGAACATGATAACAAAGTAAATAACCAGAGGAAGTGCAACCCTCAGAACATCGAAGGGCTGTTCCACTATGGCCAGGCCCTTGAACGAAAACATTACCACAATGGTGAAGAGGAGACCGACCAGAGCGAGAGGGCCTATTTTCTTCACGAATACATCGTCATACCATTCCTTTCCCCTCTTTTTGATGAGATAAAGGCGTGTGATAACTCCTGCCCCGAACGGGATGCCGAGGAATATGAGAACGCTTCGTGCTATGTCCGTCATGGAGACCGCCACCTGCCCGGATGCCGCAGAGCCGCCAATCCAGCCGGAAAATACGGTAATGAAAAGGTAGGCGAGGACCGAGTAGAAGAATATCTGGAATATGGAGTTAAGGGCCACCAGAACCGCACAGTAGTCGGAATCTCCCCCTGCAAGGTCGTTCCAGACCAGTACCATGGCGATGCATCTGGCCAGACCAACCATGATAATCCCCATCCTGAATTCCGGCAGGTCGGGAAGGAATATCCATGCAAGGGCGAACATCAGAAGCGGACCGATAACCCAGTTAACGAAAAGGGATGTGGAGAATATCCTGCGGGAACCTTCCGCTCTGATAAGGGTGCCCAGTTCCTCGTATCTCACCTTGGCCAGAGGGGGATACATCATCACCAGCAGGCCGATGGCTATGGGGAGAGAGACCGTGTCTATTCTGTAACTGTCGAGAACGCCGGAGACCGAGGGGAGAGCATAACCCAGAGCAATACCTCCTGCCATGGCCATGAATATCCACAGTGTAAGGTATCTGTCGAGGAGTGGGAGACCGGTCTTCGTACTTTCTTTCATATTTTCTTCGTTCATGGATTCACCTAGCTTATAGTATCATATTAAACACATATCCTGTAATGACAATCCCTACTGCAACAATTCCTGCAAATATTGCAATCAGTTTCGTCTTCAGAACCTTTTTGAGGATTATCATCTCTGGGAACGAGAGAGCCGTAACCGACATGAGGAACGCAAGAGCGGTTCCGACAGGGAGACCCTTATCAATAAGAGATTCGGCGATGGGTATCAGCCCCATTACATTGGAATATAGAGGAACGCCTATACCCACCGCAATCGGCACCGCAAATATGTTGTCCTTTCCCGCATAAGAGGCCATGATGCCTTCCGGCGCATAGCCGTGGAAGAGAGCGCCGGCCGCAACGCCCACAACAATGTAGGGGGCTACGCGTCTGATTATGTCCTTTGTTTCGTCGCCCGCAAAATCAAATCTCTTTTTTCTGGAGAGTTCTGCCTGTTCGGAAAGGAGGGGGGCCTGTGGTTCGAAGACAAACTCCTCCACCAGATGCTCCAGTTTGAGTTTTCCGATGATATAACCACCCACTGTGCCCACGATAACACCGCTTATCACATAAATCAGCGTGGCCTGCCATCCAAGAAGGCCGAACAGGACGGCAATTGCGGCCTCGTTCACCATGGGGGAGGTGATGAGAAAAGAGAATGTAACGCCGAGAGGGACACCAGCGCCCACGAATCCCATGAATATGGGAACGGATGAGCAGGAGCAGAACGGGGTTACAACACCGAGAAGGGAGGCAAGCAGATGATACTGAATGCCCGTGCGTTTTCCAAGATAAAGCCTCGCCTTTTCAGGGGTTATGTATGTTCTGATGTAGGAAACAGCAAATATCATCACTGCCAGCAGTAGGAAGATTTTGATGACATCGTAAACAAAGAAATCCACCACATCGGCGGAAGCGCTCCCGCTGCCCATGCCCGCAACGAAATAGACCAGCCAGTCCGCAAAGACTTTTATTGCATCCATCCTTTCATTCTCCTGAATTTTTAGTTGACACAGTGTTTCAAGAAAAGTTGAAGTGCTGAACATATTTAAAGATTTTGTACCGAAGATGTCCGTTTTTGGGGCAGAAAAAACGCGGGCCAAAAATGGAGAATAGTAGTACTGCTACGGCGTAAAGTCCGATGTCGGAAAATACGATAATTACGAGCCGCTTTTCTGATATATTTATTCTCTGATGAGAGCAGGGTATTCTCTTTCGGGAGAGAAATATCTATGAAGATTATCTGAAAGAGCGAAAGAGTGGCAGTCGGAAGGGCCCCCAGAGAGGTGAAAGCCATCATGGCAATGACCGTTCCGTTGTTATTGCCCGCACTCAGGTAAATGATGCCCATGTGCTCCCTGTATTAAAGGGAGAACTTCTTATCCAACCATGTGAAAAGAGGCACTGCGACAATCAGGCATATACCTGCAAATATTGCCATGTCCACGAGGAAGTGCCGCTGATTCTGTCTTTCTTCGATGCCGGGCCCTGTGCCGGAGTCCTGGCATTTTCCCTTATCTTTATGAATTCTATTCTTTTCTCCTCAAGAAGGTTGGAGATATCTTTCGTATCATATATCCCATGGTTTACAAGGGTATTAGCAATACGGCACATCAAGCAAAACTAATTTATGTAACCTCGCAATCCCTTACCCGAGGCCTTATGTTCGACACTTGCACCAAACATGATATATATACCCTGAGACAACTACCATACAGAGGCGTATTCTATTACACTGCCCACGTAATAGACCCCCCTGCTCACAGGGGGTCTGCCTCCTCCACTCTACCCCTCCCCTTTTCTTTTATTTCTCTTGAGGTGATAGCATGAGGTTTATTCCGGCTATAATGGCCGTTCTTCTTGCAATGTGCATCTTATCTGCCGGTTTTGCCATGCCTGCCGTGGATACGGATATTTTCTCATCTTCCGAGTCCGGCATAACCGGAACATATGTCTCCTTCTCTCTCAATGATGAGCTGCGGGACCTCCCTCTCTATCTGGCAGGACCCAATATGAGTGGCGAAGCGGTTGTTCTCTCATTTGCATCTATAGGAACCCCTTTATTCTCCTCGATTGCTTTCTCGACCATGGGAAATGTCACACTGGAGCAGATGGGCAACTCCTTTGTTCTGGACGGCACGGGGGGGCGGCTGGAGATCCACGACAACCCGTCCAGCACACTCATATTCAACGCACACACAGAAGGCAGGCTTGACCTTACTGCGAATGAAAATATTTCCCTTAAAATTGAGAATAATACCGTACTTCTCGACCGGCATGGAACCATCGGTCGGCTCTTTTTGAGCTCTGGCGGGGTCAATATAAGCGGGAGAACCATCACACTATCTCTGCATAATAATTCACAGATGGTACTTCGCACTCTCCCGTATCTGGAGTATACGGGGGACGAATCCGCAATAATGTCATCGGTTCTTTCCGGGAAGATTGCAGGAGAACTTTATATCAGCAGGGAAGGAGACCTTGTGAAGGATGATTACTCGGCCTACGGCCCCATGACCGCTCAGACAAGCATGGTAAGTGCCGAGAAGATAGGTGTTGCCATTACCGGAAACGAAGGGGGCAATATAATTCTCATTCGTGTTCCGAAGGGGATGATGGCGGGCCCCAGTACCGTGAAGATTGACGGAAAAGAGCCGGCGGCGGCTCCCTCCCTCTCACAGATGCTGAGCTACTCCGGTTCTCCGAATGCCTATTTCATCCTGCAAAGTGGCAATTACAGCAGTGTGCTGGTCTACCTCTCCGAGCCGGGCGGGCATACCGTAAGCATCCGGGAAAGCGCGACCTCTTTCCTCTCGGTGGGCGACTATCTTACAATGAGCATCGGCGCAAGCATTGTGGTTCTGGCTGCACTTCTGCTGTACCGAAGAAACTGACGAAATCAGGAGAATCAATAACTCGTATGGGTGCGGATCACTCTGGCATAGACTCTTTTTATGTTTTTGGCCATTATACCGCCCTTCCGCAGCATTCTGCCGTTACTGTCCATTATCTGATGTATGACGCAGTTTTTGTTCTTCACCTGTATGGTGTCGCCGATGTAAAACTCCTCTTCTGGCACCGCTTCTATGGTATCGGCAACGGTCCTCGCTCCTCTGTTCACGCTGACAGGCACCAAGACACTGTTAAAAAGCTTGGCCCATATGGTCTCTATATTCGATACCTTGGCACTCTGCACCCTCTTTCCCCTGAGTTCGATGGCCGTAACAAGAATGGTATCTTCATCCGTTAGAAGCTCGTCTCCCACTCTGATGACCTCATTCTCCGGCAGATCTATCTTGGTTCTATGAGAGTTCTCCCAGTCGCTGATTACGAGCGGAACCTCTCTGGACGGCGGGGCTTTTATGATTCCGGTATATGTGCTATCGCACACTGTACATCTGGCTACCACTTCTAGCGTCCTGCCGTTTCTGTCCTTGATCTTTCCCTTTATCACTCTGTGAAGTGTGTACTCGCCGCAGTTTTCGCAGTAGAGACTCAGGGCATTGGGGGCCTGCATATTAGACCGATAAAGAAGGGGTTTAAATAGTTACCGATTGTGTAGAGTACGGAAATTATTTCGCCGGAGTTTAAATAGGGAAAAACTGATTGAGTCGGCAGAAACGGGGTTTGCGCCTACAATAAACCTGCAAAGCGATACAATCAATAGGGTTTTCCTCTTCTTATAGATCGAAGTAGGAGAAAATCGAGGCGTTTTTTCTCAGAAAAGCACTGCGGAAGGCCTTATCTGGCCTCTTTGTAGAACAAATAGAGGTGGGGAGCGAGCAACTTAAATAAACGAAAAAACTAATCTATACCATTCTATTACCCTCCATGCTCTCCGAAACATACCGCCTCCTCCACTCCGCCTTCGGCCCCCAGCACTGGTGGCCCGCTTCCTCTCCGTTCGAGGTTCTGGTTGGGGCAATCCTGACCCAGCAGGCCGCATGGACCAATGTGGAGATGGCCATAAACAACCTGAAGGAGTATGGGGAACTCGCACCAGAATTGATTCTTTCACTCCAGCCCGATACGCTGAGGGATGCCGTACGGCCAAGCGGCTACTTCAATCAGAAAGCGAAGAGGTTGGTTCATGTGGTCAAGGAGATTGAGCAAAAGGGCGGGCTAGAGCGATTTCTGGACCGGCCGACCATGGTCGTCAGAAAAGAACTGCTGGCCATAAAGGGTATAGGAAAGGAAACTGCGGATTCTATTCTGCTATACGCCGGCAAGCACCCTGTCTTTGTTGTGGATGCCTATACATTCAGAATGCTCGGAAGACTTGATCCAATAAGGTTCTGGGAAATTGCGGCTAGAAGGGATTACGATGCCGTTCAGGCGCTGTTTACTGACGCAGTGAAAGAGCTTGCGCACGAGGGGGAGAAGAACGGCGATGCGGTGGAGGTTTCGAGAGAATACCACGCATTGATTGTGGAATTGGGCAAGAGGAACTGCCGGAAGAGGATTCCTCTGTGCGGCTCCTGTCCGCTCAGGGAGATATGTCAGTTCTCGTGATTCTCCGCATTTATCGGGGCCATCATCGGGAAGAGTAGAACCTCCTTTATGCTGTCCTTCTGCGTAAGCACCATGACCAGCCGATCTATTCCGATTCCAACGCCGCCCGTAGGAGGCATCCCCCATCTCAGAGCCTCTATGAAGTCCTCGTCGTACTCGTGGGCCTCCACATCGCCCAGATCTCTCCGCTCGGCCTCTTCCCTGAAGAGGTGTTCCTGAAGCTGCGGGTCGTTCAGCTCGCTGTAGCCGTTGGCCAGCTCCATTCCTCCGATATATAGCTCGAACCTCTCCACAAGAGACGGGTCGCTCCGGTGTATCTTGCAGAGCGGCGTGGTTTCCTTCGGGTGGTCGATAACGAAGACTGGGTCAACCAGCTCGTCCTCGCAGAGCTTTTCAAAGAGTTTTCCAAGGGCCTGGCCCCTGTTGTAGGCCGGAAGTTTCAGATTGTACTTTTCCAGCATAGCCTTCAGTTCTTCGTCAGTGGTTCTGTCGGTGATACCCTTTTCGGCCAGCATGTCCAGCATTTTTACCCTGCGGAACGGCTTTGTCAGGTCTATATTCTTTCCTCCAATGGTTACCGTGGTTGCGCCGTTCGTTTCGGCCAGATGGCGAATTAGGCCCTCTGTCATATCCATCATGTCGTTGTAGTCCACATACGCCTTATAAATCTCCACCATGGTAAACTCGGGATTGTGGGTGGTGTCTATATCCTCGTTCCGGAAGTCCTTTGCCACCTCGAAGACTCCGTCGTACCCGGCGACTATGAGCCTTTTCAGGTAGAGCTCGTCGGATATCCGAAGGTAGTAATCCCTGTCTATTGCATTCACGTGGGTTTTGAACGGCTTCGCGCTGGCACCCCCGTAAACCGGCTGGAGAACCGGCGTTTCCATCTCCATGAGCCCCATATCCTCCAGATACCTGCGGAGCCCGCTGACTATCCTGCTCCTCATCACGAATACATCAAAAGAGTCCTTATTGATTAGAATGTCCAGATACCTCTGCCGGTACCTCGTCCTCATATCCTCTATGCCGAACCACTCGTGCGGAAGGTCGTACATCGCCTTGGCGGCCAGCCGGATCTCCGCTGCAAGTATGCTCAACTCCCCCCTCTTGCTTCTTATGACCTCGCCTTTAATCCACAGAAAATCTCCCTTGTCCACATACTTTTTCAGAAACTTATAGGGCTCGTCCCCCATTATGTCCTTCCTGAACATGGCCTGTATCTGAAAGCCGTTCTGTCGTATGTCGGCGAAGGCCAGCTTTCCGTGGAACCGGATGGAGTATATTCTCCCGGCCAGCGATACGGTCTTTCCCATATACGCGTCGGCGTTCTCCGTTATCTCGCTGACGGCATAGTCCGGCTTTACATCTGGGGGATACGGGTCAACCCCCATCTCCCTCAGGGTCTTTATCATCTCCACGCGCTGCTCGTAATCGATTCTGCTCATGCCTGCAGGATAGGGAGGTATGATAAAAAGTTTTCAGAGGGTTATTACCCTCTTCTCCTGAGATGACCTGAGGGCCGCAACCGTCACCTTCAGGGTTTCGAGGCCGTCTCTCCCGGTGACAAGAGGGTCTTTTCCCGTCTTTACGGCGCTGAGGAAGTCGGCCAATTCCCTCTTCAGCGGTTCCTCCCTCTTCATGTTTATCTTCTCTGTGCGGTACTCGAGAGGGATGTTGAAGAGGTTCCTATCATCCACATCTCCGAACTGCGTGGTGGATATCTCGGCGCTCTGGTTCATGTAATCAAGGGTTACAAACTCCTTCTTCGTGGTCATGGCCAGTTTCCTCACCTTCATGGGTGTGAGCCAGCTCGTTTCCACATAGCCGGTTATCCCTCCCTTGAAGTTCAGGGTAATGGATGCGTGGTCCTCGTGCGTTTTCTCGTCGACACTCCCAGCCGTGGCGTAAACCGATTCAATCTCCTTTCCGGCCAGATAGCGGATGGCATCAATGTCATGTATTCCGAGGTCAAGGATAACGCCGACATCGCTTATTCTTATGGGAAAACTGGAAACTCTGCGTGCGCTCAGGGTTATGAGCTCCCCAAACCTCCCATCGTCCATTGCCCTCTTTGCAAAATCCACAACCGGGTTGTGCCGCTCTATCTGGCCAACAGCAATGACAACCCCATTCTTTTCGGCCAGTCTCACCAGTTCTTCGCCTTTTTCCGGCAAATCGGTTATGGGCTTTTCCACAAGCACATTGACGCCCGCCTCCATGGCGGCCTTTGCGATTTCATAGTGCGCCACCGTCGGCGTAGCGATGCTGACGGCATCCACCTTCTTCAGGAGTTCCCTGTAATCGCCATAGAACTCGGTGCCGTACTGTGCCGATACCTTTTTACCAGCCTCCTCAAAGACATCGGAAATCCCTGCAAGGTCTGCTATCTCCGAATAGACCCGTGCATGGTTCTTTCCCATGGCCCCAACACCTATGACTCCTACTTTCATGGATGGAGGAAGGGGGGAGGGTAAATAAGGGTTGTGTTGAGTACGGTTATTTTTTCGTTTCTCTATGTCCATGCTCCTTCCTCCTTTCTGTTTTGCCATAAAGAGGCCTAATAAGGCCTCTTGCGGGGCTTTTCTCCTATTTTCAGCCATAACGATCCGTGTATTCTGTGATTATACCATTCTGCAAACTCATCTATCGATTCAAATCTCCATCTGTGCCTATCATGTCGGTGGGAGATTTTTCGTCCCGCCGACAGAAGTGGAGAAACACAAGCTTCTTTTGTTCTCCACTGAATACTCCCGCCAGAATCTTTCAACCTTGCCATTTGTTCACTGCCGATCGACAGTGTTAAGAGCGGCCATTACCGCTCTGGGTTGTGGATTGTTCCTTTTCGAAGGAATGAAGTCTATTCCTTCTGTGTCGAGAAATCTTTGGAACGAAGAGATTC
>JAJSAE010000017.1 GCA_024281315.1 archaeon
CGGTGACGGCTTCCTGACTGTTAGCGGAAATGCTCCTACGAGGACGGCGTTAACGCTGAACGCCGGCTGGAATCTTGTGAGCTATCCCGCATCGACATCGGTCTTAATGGACTCTGCAGGTCTGCCGAGTTCGGTCACGAAGGTTGGTCAGTATGACGGTGCAGCGACATACCTTGTATCCGAGGTTGCGGACTGGACAACAAGTAGCTTCGTGCCCGGCAACGGATACTGGCTGTATACAACCGCGGATACCACATGGACAGTGACATACTAAAAACACGAACAAAACCCCTTTATTTTTCTATTATTTTTTAAAATATTGTGTAGCCAGTGCCGGCAACATAACTAAAGTCCCTTATATCCCATCTAAAATTCACATATCAGACCTCTTACGACTATTCTCTATTTTCCGGTTAATCCGGCGTTTTTTTCTCTATTTATGTGCGTTTCTCTCTCTCTGCTCGGTCATGATCCAGAGTATTTTCTTCTGGTTTGGCTTTGTCATACCCATACGGGAAAGCCTTGTTGAATAATTTCAGGATGGAACGCCCGTCTCATCTCTGAGAAAGTTTTAAATGCTATCACCCGAATGCCAGAGCGAGGGAAACTATGAAAGCGATTATATTGGCCGCAGGCGAAGGTGCCAGACTATGGCCTCTCACACAGAATCGGCCGAAGGTTATGATTCCGGTGGCGGGAAAGCCCATTCTTCAGTATGTGGTAGAGGCCCTTCGTGACAGTGGTATTACCGAGATAATACTGGTGGTGGGCTACAGGAGGGAGAAGATAATGTCCTATTTTGAGGACGGGGCCAGATTAGGGGTGCACATCTCCTATGTCTTCCAGAACAAACTTCTCGGCACGGCCCACGCCTTATTTAAGGCGAAAGGTGAGACAGACTATGAGTTTGTCGTCCTTCCGGGGGACAATATCATTGATTCCCGTGTTATAAAGGACCTTCTGCAGGAAAGAAAGGAAGGAG
Source organism: archaeon (assembly GCA_024281315.1). GTDB lineage: Archaea > Thermoplasmatota > Thermoplasmata > JAJSAE01 > JAJSAE01 > JAJSAE01. The sequence continues at coordinate 983 of JAJSAE010000017.1, forward strand.
AGTGGGCGGTGGCCCTGAGCAGCAGCAGAAACGCCTCAAAGTACGGTGTGGTCTTCATGTCCGGAGGAAGGGTGAAAAGAATTGTGGAGAAACCAAAGGAGAATCGCAGCGATATAATAAGCACAGGCATATTCCTTCTCACCGAAGAGATATTCAAGTATGTTGACGAGGCGATAATGGAGCGGGAGTATGCGCTCAGTACTGTTATCCAGTCGGCCATTCCCGGGCAGATCGTCAGGGGAGTGAAGACCGAAGGGACATGGCAGGATGCCGTTTATCCGTGGGACCTTCTGGATCTGAACGCAACCGCCCTGCGCATGATTCACGGAGGTATTGCCGGCAAGAAGGAGCCGAATGTGGTTATAAAGGGGCATGTAGAGATCGGAGAGGGGACCGTTCTGCGCTCGGGAACATATATTGAGGGACCAGTAGTCATCGGGAGCGGATGTGATATCGGCCCCAATGCAGTAATAATGCCTGAGGTCTCCGTAGGAGATAACTGCGTAATCGGTCCGCATACCACGCTGGAAACATCGATTCTCATGAGTAATTGCTATATGGGGAGCCACTCTTATATCTCCCATTCCGTGATAGGAGATGGAACTGTGATGGAGTCTCATTTTAAGAACATGGTCGGCAGTGCAATCATTCGGGTGGACGAAATTCGTGAGGTGGAGAGAATCGGGGCCATCGTTGCCGAAGACTGCCGTTTCGGGGCGGGGGTCACTTTGGCACCCGGTGTCATGATTGGTACAGGGAGCATAATAGAGGGAGAGAAGCTTGTAAGCGGTGCTGTTCCGGAGAACGGAAGGGTGCTCTGAAGCGGAGGAGTTGATATGTGCGGCATAGTTGGATATACAGGCGACAGAGAGGCGCAGGAACTCCTGCTGTCCTCTTTGAAGCGGCTGGAATACAGAGGTTATGACTCTGCGGGAATTGCCATAGTAAGCGGAGAAATTACTATATTCAAGGACAAAGGAAACATAAATAACCTGAGCAAACAGATTCCGAAGATGAAGGGAAGGACCGGAATCGCACACACCAGATGGGCGACGCACGGAGTACCCATGAAAAACAATTCTCATCCATTTTCCGACTGTACCAGTCGATTCGCTCTGGTTCATAACGGAATAATTGAGAACTACCAGGAAATCAAGGACGAACTGATGAAGAAGGGACACATATTCTCATCGGAAACGGACTCCGAGGTTATCGTGCATCTGATAGAGGATTTTTTTAAGGAGATCGGAGACACGGAGAAAGCTGTCCGTGCGACAGTGAAGAGACTGGAGGGCTCATATGCTATATTGTTAATAGAGAAAGAGAGCAACCGCATCTTTGCAATACGGAACAGAAGTCCGCTGGTCATCGGGCTCGGGGACGGGGAGAACTTCATCGCTTCGGATGTTCCCGCGCTTCTGGAGCATACCTCGTCCGTCATATATCTACAGGAGGGAGACATTGCTGAGGTTACACCGGAAAGAGTACTTATAACAGACCATGACGGCAACGCCATGAAAAGAGAGGCGCAGGAGATAGAATGGAGCCTGGAGGATGCCGAGAAGGGGGGATACAAGCACTTCATGCTCAAGGAGATATTCGAACAGCCCTCAGCAATCCAGGACTCCATGAGAGGGCGCTGGGTGGAACCTGCGGACAGATACAATCACAGAAGCCTGCGCTCGATAAAAATCGTTGCCTGCGGAACATCCTATCATGCGGGCCTCACGGGAAAGTACATACTTGAAGAGATTCTTAAAATACCGGTCACTGTTGAGGTTGCCTCCGAGTACAGATATTCTCCTCCCATAAGAGAGAATTCGACGGTTATTCTCATAACCCAGAGCGGTGAAACAGCTGATACTATTGCCGCTGCGGTAGAGGCGAGACGCAGAGGGGGAAGAACCATAGCAATAACCAATGTTGTGGGAAGCACCATTACCAGAGAAGTGGACGAGGTCATTTATACGCAGGCCGGGCCGGAAATGGGGGTTGCGGCCACAAAAACATTCACCACACAGCTGGTTGCTCTGTATCAACTTGCGCTCAGGTACGGTGTGGAATCCGGAAGACTGGACTACGATGATGCAAAGGAAATCGAGAGGGAACTGAGGCTTATTCCGAGGAAGGTAAGGGCGGTGCTTGATAGTCATGAGGATATAGAAAAGGTGGCGGAGTTTCTGAGAAAAGCAGAAAATATGTTCTTTATAGGAAGAAATATAAACTATCCAACGGCCATGGAGGGCGCTCTGAAGATGAAGGAAATCTCTTACATCCATGCCGAAGGCTATCCAGCCGGAGAACTGAAGCACGGTCCTCTCGCACTGCTGACCTCCGAAACGCCTGTACTTGCCATTGCCTGTCGTAATGCCACTTTTGAAAAGATGCTCGGAAACATCCGGGAAGTTGGGGCCAGAGAGAGCCCCATCATTGTTGTCGGTTTTAAAAAAGACAGAAGAATTCTGGAGAGATATGCAGACCGGGTCATAGACATACCCGAAACAATCCCTCTTCTCTCGCCGATTCCAGTGTCGGTGGCCCTTCAGCTCCTTTCTTACTATACCGCGGACATGAGGGGCGCTGAGATAGACCGGCCGAGAAATCTGGCCAAGAGCGTCACAGTGGAATAGGAGGGAATATGAACGACAGGAGAAAGATATGGCTGACAGTTGCCGTCGTCGGAATGGTTGTGATTACTGGCATGGCATATACCCTGACAGAGGTGAAGAAAACAGAAAAACCAGCTGAAGACGGGCTGTCTCTAACTCTGAAGACGGACAGAGAAACCTATCAAATGAGCGAGGAAATCACAGCAACCGCAACCCTGAGAAATGGGGGGAACGAGGCCATCAGCGTCGACAATATGAGCACCATATACGCAAATCTGCAACTGTATCTGATACTACCGAACTCCACGGAACTGCAGTACTCTGGCCTCACTGTGGACTGCCTTCCGCAGAAAATAACGCTGAAACCCGGAGAAACGATTACAGAACATATCGTCCTGATGCCAACACCATACTCCGGTTTTATAAATGTCAGCGCAGGCATCGGCCCATACTACGACTTTTCCCAGAACGGAGAGTACACCCTCCATGCCAGTTACAGATTTTACAACGGAAATTGTTCTTACGAGGTTCTCTCCAATGAGTGGAGATTCGCAATTGTTTGATTCGTTCATGAGAGGGCCTCAGGGCATATCTCCCTTCTGGAGCAGCTATGGCACTTTCCAGGCCTGTTGTGATTCCGATGCACATCACCTGTCTTTTCGGCGGTTCTTATCTCCTCTATCTTCTGTAAAACAAGAGATTTCAGGTCATCAGTATAATCCACCTCGAACTCCCTGTCCCCGTATCTGACGATTCCATAGGGAGGGGCCTCTCCATATGCCTCTTCCACAAGAATACAGTAGGCACCCACCTGCATGATGTGTGAAAAGAACGGCCCTTTCGGAATGCGCCCGGTTTTCAACTCGACAGGGATATGCGCCTCATCTCTTATGATAATATAATCCGGCCTACCTGTGAGGCCGTACCTCTTCGAAATCAGCAGGCCTGCACCGCCGCCGTCATTGTAAGTTATCTCCTCTTCCACCCCAACCGCCTCCCTTGTCTTTGTGGCCAACTCCTCGTATTTAAGTTCGAAGTAGAGGAAGTAACTGGCCCCCATAAGCCACAGAAGTGAAAGAATCTCCAGCGTGTAACTCATGATCTCGTCCACATGAAGCAGGGTAACGGAATTTAGGGCAATGACCACCGAAACCAGGGCGAATATGAGAATCAAGCGCTGATATGTGTGTTTATGCTCGCTCTTCATGGATGTCTCGGCCCTGTAAAGAAAATACGAGGCCGCAAGTATCCACAGCAGAGAAAGAATGAGGAGAATCCGGCTTATAACAGTCGGGTCCGGAAACAGAGGCGTGAATGATATTCCTATGAGAGATACAACTGTAGCCGCCATGGAAATATACATTATCATATCTCCGAAGCGTTTGGCCACCCCCTCTTTCTCCCTTACCGAAGAGAGCTGTTCCTCAATCTGCTTGTGGCTGATGATGCCCTGTTCTAGTGATTCGTTACTCACTTCCTTTTCGAGGCTGAACCACCAGCTTAAGGGGCAGTACGAGTACTTTTCCAGATCGCCAGCAGAGATGTAGTCTTCCTTTGGAGCTTTCTCTGCTGCAGTATGTCCTGTCTGCTCTCCGTCCATGTTCTTCATATTCCCATTACATTTACGCTATATAAAGATAGCCCTCCGGATATGGAGATATAATCGTTTTTATCAACTCAAAGCTCGAAGGGGAAATCTTGGTGGAGTCATAGGAAGTGAATACAATTGGTGTCTCACAGGCTCCGATGGAGTTCAGCAACACAGCACCCGAACAGAAACCATTATAAGGTAGAAAGACAATATATATTCGGTATATTCATGGATGACAACACGAAACTCCTGCTCCTGCTTGCCCTCGCCGTAATATCCATTGTTGTAGTTCTGTTTGAAGTCCGGACAATACAGAAAAAGCGGCTGGAGGCTCTTAAGGGCAGGAAACACAGGACCGGAAGAGAAGATGCAGATAATGCAATAAACACCACAAAAAACCTTATAAGAGTCTTTTCCGAAAGGGGCGTCAATACGGCAAAGGCGGAGAGCATACTTCTGATGGCCCGCCAGCACCTTATGGATCGGGATTTTTCAGGGGCTAAACACTATGCTGACATGGCCAAAACCGCGCTTCTGGAAGCAAAGAAAATACACGATGAGGCCGCTGTAACTGAAGAAATAGAGGTTGAAGAGGGTGCTGTTGGGATTACCAAAAAAGAAAAGGAAATGAGAGGGTCAGTGCCTGCCATATCGGATGAGTACGAGGTCAATATTCCCGAAGACACGGAGGATTCCGCAAGTCTGACATACACCGGTACGAAACTTCTAACCGAAAAATTTCCCCCTAACTATCTAGAGGCGAGATTCACCATGACATCGGCGGAAGAGATGATTTCGGATGCGGAGAAAGGGGGGAAGGACATGGGGCTAGCCCGCCATTTCCTGAAGAGAGCCTCGGAGCACTTTGATGCAGGTAGGCTCAGCGAAGCTCTTGCGTGTGCGGTAAAGTCAAGAAAGGCCGTGGAAGGGAGAGAGATTCTGGTGAAACAGAGTGAGATGGATGAGATAACTGCTATATTCGACATGAAGGTGCTGAAAATGGTTCGGGTCCATGATGCAAGCAGTGAATCGGAGGATTCTCCCCCCTCGCAAATCCTCTCAGGGGAGAAAATTGAGGCAGGTAATGTTGCCGAAACAGGAGAGGCACAGAAAAAAGTATGCCCGAAATGCGGCTATTTCATAGAAGATGGGGATAAATTCTGTCCTAGCTGCGGCGAAAAGATTGCTGTTATCCACTACTGTCCCCAGTGTGGTATTAAGATAAAGATAGGAGACCGGTTCTGCAGGAATTGCGGCAAAAAACTCTAACTAACCGTGGCTTTTTTATACTGCATGGTGATTTGCTCTTATGATAGAGGCTACCCTGAGCATACGGGGCCCGGATAATTGGCTTACTGTAATCGGCAAGCAGTATCCTGCCACCATAACGCTGATGAACTGGAGAAAGGAGGAGAGTGGCCACGGGAGAGAACTCATACGGGCGGAAGGCATGGGAGATTACGAAGAACTTTTTAAGGCGATAAAAGCCAGACCGGATGTCTGCGATGTGAAATTTACGCATGTAGACGATGGCTCCGCCATGGGTGTTATTACTACGAGCAATTGCGCCGCATGCAGCGCCATGGAGGGAACCAACTGCTTCCTTATGGATGCCTCAGTGAACGAGGACTGGATAACATGGAAGATTCTGACCAGTGACAGAGAGAGCCTCAAGAGCGTATTCGGCCGCTTAAAGGAGAGGGGATTCGAGATAAAACTTCACAAAATAAAGGAGATGGAGAGGAGCGGTATTCTCACTGATAAGCAGGAGCAGATACTGAGAATCGCACTGATGCGCGGCTACTTTGACTATCCCAAAAGAATAAGTCTGAGAGAACTTGCCGCCCTCTTTGGTATCTCCATTTCTACGGCATCCGAAATCCTGAGAAAAGGGCAGAAAAAGGTTCTTATGGAGTATTTCAAGATAAGAGAAGAGGAGGATTGAGTGGTGGACTCAGCGGGATTTGAACCCGCGGCCTCTGCCTTGCGAAGGCAGCGATCTTCCGGTCTGATCTATGAGCCCGTAGGGTGCTGGAATTCGGGCTGTGATATAAGTTTTTCTGTCAATCTGCTGTATTTGTGTTATACACAGACAATGCACACCATGGGAAAAGGATATATAGGATTATCAACATATCCTTCCCATGAGCGAAAAGAAGATATGTCCAAAATGCGGCGAAGAGGTAGAGGAAGGGGCCGAAACCTGTCCGTTCTGCAACGCCGACCTTCTGGAATCCGTTGATGAAGACGATTGGATGGATATGCTGTCTGATCTGGAGGATCTTGAGGGACTAGAAGACGGGGCGGAACCAATAGCAGATGAGAAGAAAATAGGGGATATCGACGACAGGCTTGATGATTTGCTTGATTCTATTCTTGTGGATACTGACGGGAGCAGAGGAACCGATAAGGTGAAGGCCGCCTACGATGACGAAGAGGATGACATGGGTGATATTCTGGATGCTGTGGTCGTGGAGGCAACAGACATAGAAGAAATGGAGATGCGGGATGATTTCACAGACTCCTCTGTCGGTGAGGAAGCCGAAGTCCAAGAGATCGAAAATTCTGCAGATACGGAGATTGACGCGTCTGCGGCTGAAGAAGAGGTTTCGGAGACCGAAGAGGTTTCTGAGGAGGAAAAAGAATCGGCCACCGCTGAAGTTGAAGTGCCGGAAGAGGTTGCAGAAGAGGAGGAAGAGGAAATTGAAGAGATCGGGAGCGAGGAGGCGGAAGAGATGCTGCCCGATGCGGATTCTGAAGATGAAGGTTATGGGGAAGAAGAGGAAGCATACGAAGAAATAGAGGAAGAGGAGATAGAGGAAGAAGAAAAGGCCCCGAAAAAGGATAAGAAGAAGGGGAGAAAGGAGAAGAAGGGCAGGGAGAAGCCGAAAAAGGAGAGAACTCAGAGACAGAGGCCGGAAGGTCCGTCGCCAGTCATCCCGCCTGTGATTCTCGGCCTCGGGCTTATCACATTCCTCGGCGCGTACTACGGATACTACTCATCCGCCCTAAACAATACCACAGCGGGCCTTATAATGATGGTTGGCTCGTTCATACTTGCGGCCGGAGTCAATATGAAGTACAGCAGGGCTTGAGGGCGACCCATAGGAAAGGCTTCCACCGGCGGAATAGCTAACTGTTAATAATGAAATAAAAGAGATGCGGACCGGAAGAATTATCCTATTAGTTTCTTCCGTGTCTCGTTCAGTTTGTTTATTTTGGCCACAACTTTATCCACTTTCTTCTGGTACTTGGCCTCTATCTTCTCATACTCCTCCTTCGTAATTTTGTGCTTCTTAAGTCTGTCCTCTGCCTCCTCAATGATTTTTTTATACTCGGACATTATTTGCCGCTGCCGTCTCAATTTCATGTCGATGCTTTCCAGACTCATATACTACCTCCTGAGCGGTATGGCCCTTTATGTATTAAAAGTTTACCTCTTAAATCTGAATCCCGACTATTTCACCCTCTTCAAGGCGTATAGCAGGGCCGCAAATGTTGTGGCCGCCGCAATGTACATCGGTCCGTGGAAGCCCCACATCTGGGAGAAAAACCCGCCAAGAAGAGAGCCGAAAATCATGGATATGCTTATGGCAGATGAGAGGAGACCGGTGGCCGTGGCCTTTTCCTTATTCTTCTTTAGCACTCTTTTAAGGGAACCGACATACAGGCAGGACCACGAGACACCGAGAAGTAGCTGGCTCGGTATGAGTTCCAGCGGGGTTCTGGCAAAGGTAAATGCAATGAATGTCAGGGCAGAGAGCAGGAGGCCCGCATATATCAGGTGCTCGTCCTTATACCTCTCTATGGACCCCATGACAAAGAACTGCGTTAAAGGATTGAGGCCGTAGATTATTCCAATCCATAGGTGACTGGCTCCGAGGCTTTTTATGAAAATCGGATATGTGACCCATATCATATTTGCCGAGGAGTGGCGGATTATCATGCTTATATAGACTCCGGCATTCTTTTTTATAAGACCAACAGGGAGCAGAGGAACCCGTAGCGGCTTTGTCTCGGCCATTGGAAGTCTTAAGGCGATAAAGAAGGAGATAAAGAGGAGAAGGGAGGTGAACAGAAATATCTGATAGTATGCTCCGAGAAGACCGGCCACCAGAACCCCTATCCCCCATCCGAGAGAGCCGTAAGAAGAAAATCGCCCCATCCTGTTGTGGGAGTCGTATGCGTGGGCAAGAAGAGCAGGGGGGAAAATTCCGGCACTGAACCCGAGAAGGAATCTTATTATACCGAGTTCTATGGGTGTTTTAGCAAAAATCTGAAGAATAGCCGCAAATCCGGAAAGGGCCAGCCCCAGCAGGAGGTATTTTCTTCTTCCCTTGATGTCGGAAAGTCGGCCGAAGATGTAGCTGGAAACAAAGATTGCAAAACCGTATGTGGCGACAATAAGGCCAACCTCTCCCCTGCTTGCTCCGAGCTCTGTGGCCAGCACCGGTATGAAAACCACCGATGCGAACAGGCCGGCGTTCGTCAGGAACTGAATGAATGAAGGACCGTTAAGGGGGCCTTTTCTGCTCATCGGCCGTGAGAGAGAGCGTGATTATAGAAAACTTCCGTTTAAGGCTTCGAGAAGTTCAGCGCCCGAGTCTCTCCAGTTCCCTGTCCTTCTTAGTGGCCTTTTTGTATTCCTTGTAGTGCTCCTTACACAGATGGGCCTTTCCTCTTTCTTTTTTCACATTCAGTCCCGCCTTTGCCACATTTTTGGCAGATATGGCCCGATGAGCCGGCTCGCTGCAACCCGCAACATCGCATGTTTCGCCAGTTTCTTCAGAACTAGAGCTTTCTTTGACGGACTCCGCATCTTCCTTGCGCTTGAAAAGTTTCATGAAACTGAATGAGCTTCATGATATTTAAAGATTTTATCGGGATCGGATACACATCCCTCGAAGCGTTAGATTTATGAACTAAGAGGTATTCCCCCGCTTGCACCCACGAAAAATAAGCAAATGGCCCGTGACGACCAAACTCCGAAAGGATTTTGGGAGCTAGGGCCAGCATAAATTGAATAAAGGGCCCGTGGGTTAGCTTGGCATACTTGAGCGTTCGGGACGCTTAGACTCCGGTTCAAATCCGGGCGGGCCCACTGAGTTTCTTTCTTAGCCCCTGCTCCGCCGGCCGCCCCCTCCAAGAAAGAGATTCAGAAGAAAGAAATCGGGGGCGACATGCTCGCAGGGGCTGTGGCTGTTTGGTTTTTACAGAGCTCGTTATGAAAATCTGTTTTGCAGTTAGCGATGACTTCAATGAAAGAGTTAAATAATGAAAAAAGATAGGGGCTCAATGAGTGAATTTGGCCACCGGAGGGTCGCCGACGGAAGCGGACAGCCGAAAATAAAAATCGGCTGGAGCGGTGAAAGAATAACTGTTGTCTTTCAATATAATCCAGATTACATCTCAAATATGAAAACCATTAAAGGATATAGATGGCACCCCGAGGAGAAATGCTGGAGTGTGCCGTATCCTGAGCTTCAAAGGTTGCTATCAATTTTTGATGGAAATAGGCTCGAAATCGATCCGGAAGTATGGCTGTACGAGCTGGAGAAAGAGCTGCTGAGAAGAAAATACAGCCCGAAGACAGTAAAAGCCTATCTTTATTATAACAAAGAACTCCTGAGATTTGCCGGAAAAAATCCATCAGAGCTGGAAAATAAAGATGTGAAGGAATACCTATTTCACCTTGTGAGCGAAAAAGAGGCTGCCGCCTCGACCTTAAATATAGCAATAAATGCACTGAAATTCTATTATGGAAAGGTCTTGAAGAAGAGGTTCATATATGAGGTAGTGAGACCTAAAAAAGACCGGAGGCTTCCCGTAGTTCTCAATGAGGAAGAAATTTCAAGTATTCTTTCATCGACCAATAACATAAAGCACAAATTGATATTAATGCTCATCTATTCAGCAGGATTGAGAGTGAGCGAGGTGGTGAGCCTGAAATCGGAGGATATAGATGAGGAAAGGAAGCTGATTTATATACGAAGAGCGAAAGGCAGGAAGGATAGATACACAATACTCTCGGATGTCGCACTGAGGATGATGAAAATATATATCAACGAGTACGGACAGAGTAAATGGCTGTTTCCGGGTTCCGACAGGGAAAAACATATTACAACGCGGACGGTTGAAAAAATATTCTCAGACGCCTGCAAAAGGGCAAACATTAAAAAGGATGTAACTGTTCACTCGCTGAGACATAGCTTCGCAACACATCTTCTGGAGAGCGGTACAGACCTGCGGTATATCCAAGAGTTGCTAGGACACAAAAGTTCAAAAACAACGGAGATATACACCCATGTAAGCAGCAGGGATATCGGCAGGATAAAAAGTCCGCTCGACAACCTGAAGATAGGTGTGGGCGGAGAAGGAGGCCATGAAGATGGATAGGTTAGACCAAAGAGAAATATATACGAACCATATTCGGATATACCGCCAAACCAGAATGATATCCGAAATTACTTCGGATATAAACAAGTTGCCCAAAATTTTTGAGCAGCCATACAGGTTATCACCGAAAATCTTAACCTGCTCGCTTCGCCCAACAAAAAGGAAATACTCTAGAGTCAACGAAGTTTCACTTCGCACAACAGGCGTTAGGCGAAATTTTCTTATTGAGAAAACTACGCTCGCAGTAGATTTTCGGCTGCTCAAAAACTCTTCGTCGCTTCGCTCCTCGCCTTCGTTTCACTTGGTCGGGCAACTGGCAGATATGCGGCTCGCTCCGCTCACCCAAATGCTTTCAGCACTTCGCATACCTGCCACACCGTTGCCGAAATTTCGGGCGACGGGCTGAAAAGGAAGATGCCTATACGGTAACCATAAAAGGGCCCAGAAAAGGGGAATTTAAAAGGTACGTTAAGAAATCGCAAGATGTCTGAAAAATAGAGGAGTTCAACATGAAAAAGGTACTGATAACTGGTGGTGCAGGTTTCCTCGGCTCAAATCTTGCAAAAAAGTTAATTCA
>JAJSAE010000018.1 GCA_024281315.1 archaeon
ACCGGCGCACCGGACCTCACGGAAACAAGCAGGGGATTCTCGGCCGAGCCGAACTTCTTTCCCATCTTCTCCTCCACTTTATCAAGGGCTGCCCGGATGTCGTCCATGAGGCTACCGGGGAACTCGCCATGCTCCGTATAGTAGTTGCACACTTCCGTGGTTATGGTGAATCCTGGGGGAACCAGAAGACCTATGTGCGTCATCTCGGCAAGATTGGCCCCCTTGCCTCCCAGCAGATTCTTCATATCCGCTCTTCCTTCTTCAAAGAGATAAACCCATTTTTTGTCCATGTAATCACCGAATATTGAGGCTCCAAAATTGGAAGGCTATATAAAGATATTTGTCGGTTGTGCAGGGAAATGGCCATCGGGCGGATGATAATGGGTGCGACCGACCATAGGGGGCAAAGAAAGCATTAAATATTCTCCTCCCATTTTAGAGCGATAACATGAAGAAAAATATCCTTATAATCGGCGTGATCCTTCTCGTGATAGGCGTGGTTCTCGGCGCGCTTGGCCCCTCTCTTTTCACAACAAGCCCGCAGAAACTGGCAGCGGACCGGGACCAGAACGGCCTCACATACAACAGTTACTCGGCAGGGGACTCGGTAACCGTTTACGGAAAGATTACATATGAAAAGCAGACGAACTTCCTCGGAAACACCGCATATACATACGAACTGAACGGGGACGGGGACTCGGAAAACGATGGAGATTTCGGCTTTATATCATCAACGGATGTCGGTAATGTCGGGGACAATGTGGTTGTGAAACTGGAACTACAGGAGCAGGGATTCCTCGGCATCAGCGCGGAGTATTGGGAAGCAACCGCAACGATCTCGCCGGTCGTCTACATGGCACCCGGAATACTGATTGCCGTAATCGGCGCGGTACTGCTTCTGCTTGGCCTTGTGAAAAAAGAGAATGCCCCACAACAGCCGGTCCAGAACCAGTATAATCCGCAATACCAGCAGGAACAACCGTACCAGCAACCAGCACCGCAGCAGTATCAGCAGCCTGCGCACGCAGAGCCGGAGTACTACCAGCCACCGCAGGAGCAGAACAATCAGGGGCCGCCAAAATTCTGAAAACTACAAAACCCTTACTTCTCCATTTTCCACAGATATCCTTGCAAGCACCTTCACCTTCATTCCGATTTCCCTTTCAATCTCTGCGAACCTTTCCGCCCCGCTCTTTTCCACCGCTATGATTATGTCCGTAATTTCCGCACCCATCTCCCTCAGGGCCTTTACCGTGGCGATAAGAGTTCCTCCCGTGCTGAGAACATCGTCCACCAGCGTCAATCTCATTCCTTCTTCAACACCGTTTATGTAGAGCCTTGACGACGAATATCCGGTGTGCTGCTCAACCTCCTTTTCACCGGGTAGGCCGTAGCTCCTCTTCCGTATGATGGAGAACGGAATGCCGGTTTTCAGGGATATGGCCGAGGCAATCGGAATACCCATGGCCTCTGCTGTGATTATTCTGTCGCACTGGAAATTTCCAACGGCCAGCATTCTGTCCCTCACCTCTTCCAGAAGCGCGGGGTCTATTGCCGGCACGCCATCGGTTATCGGATGGATGACATAGTTGTACTCCCCCTTCTTCACAATAGGGGCCGCTTTCAGGGAGTCCTCCAGCAGGGCCATCATTCTACCTCCTCTACCACCGGAACGAATGAGAATGTGCTAGTCCTGAACAGGCCCTTATCGCTCAGTTTCAGCTCGGGAATAACAAGGAGTGCCATAAAAGACAGCGTCATGAACGGAGAATTCAGAGGCGAACCCATGCGATGAGCCATTGCGTAAACCCTCTTCTCGGCGGTTGCAACATCCTCAAGGGGTGCATCGGTCATGAGGCCGGCAATCGGGAGCGCAAGGTGCTCCATCTTCTTTCCGTCGTACGCAACGAGGCCGCCTTTCATCTCCTTTACCGCGCTTATGGCCCTAATCATGGATTTTGCATCGGTTCCAACAGATATAACATTATGGGAATCGTGGGCCACGCTGGTTGCAATGGCCCCTCTTTCGAGGCCGAAACCCTTTATGAATCCCCGGCCAATATTCCCCTTTCCATACCTGTCGATTACCGCAATATGGAGTATGTCATTATTCGTATCCGCCCGTATGAAGCCCTCGTTCACCGGCAGTTGCACCTTCTCCTCTCCGGTAAGGAGTTCCCCCTCCTTAGCCGCAATAATCTGCACCTCCGCAGAATCGCCCGTATGTGGTATCAAAAGGTCCGTCTCCGCAAGGTCCGGCAGGTTCATCACCTCTATTCTCTTCTCGGCCTCCACGGAAAACAGGGACTTGCCCCGCTTGGCCACCATTCTGCCGCGGATGTACACCTCGTCCGGCGTGAACTGCTTCAGCCCTTTCAGAATGAGAAGGTCGGCCTGATAGCCCGGTGCAATTATACCTGTGTTGAGTTTGTAGTGCACCGCGGGGACTATGCTGACCGCCCTTAACGCCTTTATCGGGTCCATTCCCAGAGATACCGCCTTCTTCAGCATCAGGTCCACATGTCCCTTTCTCAGGTCGTACGGGTGTTTATCGTCGGAAACCAGCATGACATCCCCTTTGTTCGCAATGCCGATCAGGGCCTCCATGTTCTTGGATGCGGAGCCCTCGCGAATCTGGATAATCATCCCCTTCCTCATCTTCTCCTCCGCCTCCTCCAGCAGTGAACATTCATGGTCGGTGCTTATCCCTGCGGATATGTACTTCGAGAGGTCCTTTCCTCTTAGTAACGGGGCGTGGCCGTCTACCGGCTTTCCTTCCTCTCTCGCCGCCTTAATCTTGGCCATGACATCCTTCTGGCCGTGAATCACGCCGGGAAAATTCATCATCTCGCCGAGAGCGACAAACTCCTTTCGCTTCAGCAGTTTCGCAATCTCACGCGGGCCGATGCTGGCTCCCGCTGTTTCAAACAGTGTGGCAGGAACGCATGAAGGGGCCGTAAAAAAGATATTGAGTGGGCTCTTGCACGAGGTCATGAAGTCTATTCCCTCTATCCCCACAACATTGGCAATCTCATGAGGGTCGGTGACAACGGCGGTGGTGCCGTGGGGGATAACGGCCTCTGCAAACCTCGACGGTATGAGCATCGAACTCTCTATGTGTATGTGGGCATCGATATAACCCGGAACAATGTATCTGGAAAACTTCCGGTTCAGCCTTACGACATCGGTTATCAGGCCGTGCTTCATCTCTATCCTAGCGGGATAAATCTCCTCTGTCAGAAGATTTACAAGGTTACCTTCCACGGAGTCTGCATCCATAGGCGGGCATTGTGAACTTTCTATTTAACTTTTTGTCTGCACAGGGGAAAGAAAATGGTGGTGGACTGGGCGAGATTTGAACTCGCGGCCTCCTCCATGCCAAGGAGGCGATCTTCCGGTCTGATCTACCAGCCCGTGGAAAGGGGGATGAGGGAGGGGTTATTAAAGTTTTTGGGAACAATGCTCTGTTGCATAAATACTTTTATAAAGCCATGGTGCATATTCTTCCTTATCCAACCATGGAAGGGATGCACCATGGCC